>NZ_JABXKN010000112.1:0-4101 GCF_017115065.1 Nostoc sp. JL23 | reverse complement strand
GGCTGCCGTCGGCAGCCCCTTCATCCCCCCTTTAAAATGATTATCATTACTGTTGGTGGAATAGTTTATTTTATGGAAGTCCCTAGAAAATTTTCTTAGCTGTTGTAATCTATGTTCCAAATAAGTGAAGTGATATCCCCATCTAAAGCAGCACAAAGTTTCTCTAGAATTTCTGTACTAACAGTCATCTGAGTTGGTTTTTTTGGTTTGTTAATAAAGACGTGAGGAGTCTCTAGCTGCTGAATATAAGCCACAGAAACTCCCACAGCATCAGATAGCTTTTGTCTACTCTATCCAGCTTTCTCTCTAAGCTCCCTGAGTTTTTGGGCATTTTCTTCATTCCACCTAAACGCAGCGATCGGTGTTACATCTACTGTAATATTCATTTTTACTTTAATTTTATTTTCACTGCGCTCGCCAGTTGACATGATAATATTATTAATATACTGGTGTCAACCATAAGGCTACACCAAGCAAAGGTGAAAGCGATCGCTTGCCCATTAGCAATGCAATTATTTCAGCCTGCGTCAACTGGAGAAACACAACACCTGTTCAAAGACTCTTACGGTTAATTTCCTCAAGGTCAAGTGAAACTCACAAAGAATTCATTGCCGTAGAGATAAGAAACCGAAATCTAAAACTACTTAACTAGCTTTGAGAATCCAGGCAAGGTTTAAGAATGGCTCTCACCAGCAGTAATCGTGGAAGGGCTTGAAAGTTGATATTGCTACCCTAATCTCTACCGACAGAAAGATTTATACAAACGACAAGAGGTTTAAGGTAGGTACAACCAACAGTAACGCAAGGAAAAAACAAATGAATCTACCTGCAACTGTTAGCACAAAATTCCAGAAAAGTGCGGCATTTATATTGCTTTCTCTAGCTTTAGTCGGTTTAGAAATTCCTTCTTCAAGTGGACAAAGCTTGCCAAATAGCTCAACCAAATCGGCTCCACTTGTTGATGGAACATATTTATACGGCGAAACTCCTAAACCTAATCAGATAGGGAAAGCCTACTTATTATTACAACGTCAACAAGGAAATATTGTCGGAGCTTTGTACTATCCTAATTCTGAGTTTAGTTGCTTTACAGGAAAACAGAATAACAACACAGTTTCTGCTAAATCACTTAGTTACAATAAAGCAAAAACTGAAAAAATGAAAATTAACCTATCTAATTTTCATCAAATCAAACTTATTAGCGTTAACGACCAACGCATCCTCTCAGTCTACAAGCAAACATAGAACACCAAGCCTAAAACAGATTCCGTCGCTTCCCGAAGAGTGTCAAACAAAAGAGAGTTGTTTGTTCCCTTGTTCAGCTCTGTCTGCTAGAAAAGCGCAGAATACACTAAAATTTACTCATTTAGGCGGTAATTTTTCGGTTTTTAACTCAAACACTGCTGTAAAACAGTTTCTTTCGGGCTGCTAGAAAAAATCTTTCTTAGTATTGTAGAAATTGCTAGAATTGGCTACCTGATATTCCTCTTGAAGGGTTGAAAAGTTATGATGGCTCAAAACAATAGCAATGGCAACATCCCTCGTACTTTGTGATTTTTCCAGTCTTTCTCCCAAATAAATCTGCCAATAAATTTCCACATCACTTTCAAGAACTGGCTTCTCAATTTCTGTAACAACACCATTCTGCTTTGGATGAATCGAGGAAGCACTGTACTTCCACTCATTTCTATCCTTGAGAATGATATCAGGCGAATCACCAATCTGTAATTGGAGATGTAACTCGTTTAAACGTAGCCCCTGATATATGTAAAACATTCTTGATACAAGCGCTTCCGGGGGGCGTGCAGCTACTTTGATTAGGATTGCTTCTTCGCTAAGAGAAGGTAGTAATAAATCAATATTGAGTACACCATTTTTAGGGTAATTGTGTTCTAAACTTTCTAACACATCACTTGAAAATTGCCAGAGTTTCTGAAATTCTGGTTCTTCTTCTCTAACAATAATATTGCCGATTTGATGACCAGAAATGAACTCATCATTAGGTCGATACTGCTTGCAAGCAGCGAAATAACAAGGCTGACCGTTTTTTAGAACAACACTTGTATTGTATACCTGACCTATAATGAATTCATTCATCTCAAATTCTGAATCTGAATCTACATTGCTTTCACACCAAGCTTTCAAATCATCAACAGTATAGATTCTTCTGCTTTTTTCACTTCCGACTCCGATAACTGGTTTGATCAAAATGTGATTACCTAGTTCTTCTAGAACAAACTTTAAGTATGAAACTGGCTCTTGACGGTATTGGTCTTGAGCAAAAATCAGATACTTAGGCATCCGAATAAGGGAATTTTTGAGGGCAGATTTGAGGTAACTCTTATCAGTAAACTGCTGGATCATCGTTGGGCGATCGCCTGGCAGATTTAGAGCTTCACGCAACTGTGCAGTTAACAGTACTGAATACTCATCGTTGGTGACAATCCGGCAGTTATCATCTAATAGTTTATAGTCAGTCTTAATCTGTTGATAGCTCAAAGCTTGACTCAATCAAAGTTTCAGAATCTTGCTTCGATTATTGTTTTCCGAGAGTGACAAAACAGGGCTAATTGAGCAACCTACTGGTTAGGCTTTAAGAGACTCGATAAGACTACGAACTTGTAAATTTCTTACTTACAGTATGTCTGGAAAGTAAGACAGTCTCCCAATACACCACTCATCACTCCAATCACATATATCAGCACCGCTTTCGCCAATAAAAGAGAACATCAAACATCAATTGGGGAAGCGATTAACTACGAAGAATAGAGCAAAAGAGAGAGGAGTTCGACTTCAACCTTCGACTAGCTTGAATCAACACATTGCACACTGAGTATGTAAAAGTAAAAGGCGAAATATTATTATTGGCAGCCAAGGTGGAGCGAGGCTGTTAAAGCCAGATTAAACTAAGAGTATGAAAATTGGTATTTTCGAGCAGATGACAGTTAATAATGGATTGATTCTGACGCTTTTTTTTCTGATTGTAAGCCTGCTAGCTCTTGGCTATGGTTTTGGTGTGAAAGCTCGACGTTTACCCTTTACGGCAGAAATTGGGTTTAACCAGCAGCAATGGCAATTTCTGCGATGGTGGGTCAAATTAGCCTCCTTTGTTGGAGTTTTGTTACCGATGTGCTTGTTAGCTCTGGCTTGGAAACAACCATCTTCATGGGTATTTTGGGGAAGTTACCTGTTGATAGTCGCCGTACAACTCATCTCTGAACGTGTTTTTAGTCGCTCCCTAGTGCCAAGTATTGTTGTACCCATTGGCTTTTTCTACACAGTTTTTCGGTTGTGGCAACTGCTAGATGGATTCACACAATTAACATTTTCCTATTTGACATTAGTGGGTTTCGGTGTTGTTGTGTTGTTTTGGGTTGCTAACTTAATAATGTTGATGGTAATGGCCATTCCAACGGTGTTTAAAGGTTCGGAGTCAATTTCACAATCAAGATTGTGATGAAAAATTTTTACTGCCTAACTAAAAGCTGTGTTTCGTCGTAGTTATTTTTCGCACCCAATGCCATCTCCATCTCGGTCAAACCCATGAGGATCGGGTGGCAGCACTTTAAACCTTCGTTGGCTAATATCTCGGCAATCTAAGTCTGGTGAATTCTTTGGAATGCAAAAATCTGGGTAAGCAGGGTCGCAGTTATTCTGTTGCTGTTCTTGAGTGGGTACTGATGTTGTCTTTTGGGTAGCTCTGTGGCGGAAGTCCCAAGGCATCACAGGATTAGCCTGACTCCAAAATGCTAAACGCTGTTGTTTAGCGGTGTTTTCACCCTGCAACAAACTATCTTTAGATTCTGGACAGCCCTTGAGATACTGGCGATACACTTTCATATTGTCCCTCTTGCACCATATTCACATTGACACTGCGATTACCAACAAACACCTCTGCAACTAAGCGCTTGTATTTGTCAGTTTCAATAGCACGTAGGGTAATTCCTTGTCCCACTGGCAGCAATTGTTTAAGTCTTGCAGATGATTGTTGACCCCAAGGATTCTGTTTCATCTCTGGTGCATCAATGCAAGCAAGGCGGACTGTTACAGTTTTGTTACCAGTTTTCACCCGTATGGTGTCACCGTCACCTACGCTTACAA
>NZ_JABXKN010000144.1:0-39403 GCF_017115065.1 Nostoc sp. JL23 | reverse complement strand
ATTTCCCTTTACATTTTCCCATAAATGATAAATCTTCCAAAACTGGATGCTCCCAGTTAAATCAGCCAGTCGAGTAATTGCAGAAGCGATCGCACTTTACGAAAATCTCCTTGAACAGCAGGAAAAAGCTCACAACGAAACTCTGGAACAACGTGAGGCTGAAAAGACGTGGATTTACCAAAAGCGCGAAGAACTTGAGTAGGTGCAGAATGGGTTGGAAGTCATTCTCAGTAAATGCACTATTATTTAATCGCTTCTATCTGAAAATGCAGACTGCATTCATCAATCACTTATTTAACATCTTTACTCATGACTAAGCATTACTCCTCTACTTTCTTCAGAGCATCAGGCTTGTGAGCAGCTTGTTTTCCTGTCTTATCACTTTCAACTAAATACTCGGGGTTATCTTCACTTGCAGCAATATGGTGTTCTTTAATATCTGTAGGTGAAGTGAGCTTCTTTACTACTTTGCCAGTTGTCTTACCTTGTGAAGTGTTCCATTCAACCCGATCGCCTTTTTTGAATTGTTCAGCCACATTCATCCCCTATTTGATGTTTTATACCTACTAAAGTCACATTATGTCTGCGACTGGAAAAGCAGCCATCATTCTAGTGATAGAGAAAACATCCGTTATTAAGCCAGTAATTTAATTAGGTGTGAGATGAAAAAATTAGGCGATCGCTACAACTAGTTTGATACATAAGCTGTGCTGCATCTACGCCCGTCGTAGACATTGCCTCATAATAAAGAAAGATTAAGCAGATTCTCAGAAAACTCTCAATGAGCCAAACTAGCCTAAATTTAGTTGCAATATCTATCTTTCTCATGACCCTATCGGTATTGCTGGGGCCATTCTTCAACTTATCACCGGCAGTACCAGCATTTGCTACCTTCACCATCTTAGGCATAGCGACATTAGATAGCTTCAGCCTACAAGGCAAGGGTGGTACTATCTTTGTAGATTGGATTGCTGGTTTTTCAAAAGAACACCGCGATCGCATCGTCCATCACGAAGCAGGACATTTCTTGGTTGCTTACCTGTTGGGTATTCCCGTTACTGGCTACACACTCAGCGCTTGGGAAGCCTGGAAACAGGGGCAACCTGGGCAAGGCGGCGTTAGCTTTGATGATGGCGAATTAGCATCTCAATTAGAAGTGGGTAAAATCAGCGCCCAAATGCTAGACCGCTACTGCACTGTTTGGATGGCGGGTATTGCTGCTGAAACCCTGGTTTTTGATAATGCTGAGGGTGGAACTGATGATAAAAGCAAGCTGATAGGAGTCTTGACAATGTTAGGCTTTTCTGAATCAGTTTATCAGCAGAAACTGCGGTTTCATGCTCTCCAGGCAAAAACTCTACTGCAAGAAAATTGGTCTAGCTACGAGACTTTAGTTAGTGCCATGCGACAACGTACTTCGGTAGAAGATTGTCATGCTGAGTTAGGAGTAGGGAGTGGGAAGTAGGAAGTTATATCAAGTTAGTAATGAAGAGTTTGTAGTAAGCACTTTAGTGCTTAAAAAAGAAGGACTAAAGTCCTTACTACGAACTCATTAACATCATCTTAAACAGAAAATTTATTCAAGTCTGGCGCGGAGTGCAGGAGATGGAAAAAGATTTTCAAATCCAGCTTGTCGCTCACTTAAAGATTCTAGAGCATCGTTCCAAAGACTTTCATAATAAAAGAAGGTTACGCCTAGACCGCGCTCTTGGGCAGCCCGCACCTGAGACTTAATTTGCTGCATGGGAACTGGGTTATTTCGTAACCCTGTCATAATGCCAACTCCAGTTGGAATTGTTTGTTGCGCTTCTTGAATTTCTGCGCGGGAAATATTTGCCACAAAACTTTTTAGATCCGGACGATAAATTTGCACAATTAACTCGTCCACAATATTTTGCCGCATCCAACCCAGCCAATCTTGCAAGTGAAACTTGTAAGCAAAATCATAGTAATTAGGAGAAACAGAGAAAATCGCCTGGGGTCTTCTCTGCTTCACAGCTTGGTTAAGTTGTACCATGAACGCTGTAATTTTATCTGCCCGCCACTTTAACCATGCCGCATCTTGGGGATTTTTTGGGGGAGGATTTTTCGTTTCTTTGGTGTACAAAGCAACTGTATATTGGTCGTAACCAAATTCGTGAGGCAAACTCATGTGATCGTCAAACTGAATGCCATCGGCATCATATTGAGTAACAGTTTCTAGCACAAGATTGGTGATGAATTGTTGCACTTTTGGATGGAACGGATTGAGCCACATCACCTCACCAGCAGCACTGTTTGAAGTTTGGCTACCATCCCGCTTTTGTGTGAACCAATCCGGGTAATTCATTGCTAGTTCTGAGGTTGGGGGAGCCATGAAACCAAACTCAAACCAGGGAATCACCAACAATCCTTTGCGATGGGCTTGGGTAATGAGGTCTGCCAGAATATCATGTCCATCTGAACCTTTGTAGACAAAAGGTTGAATACCTGCACGTTGTGCGAGGGCACTAGGATACATCACATAGCCAGAATTCCACACCACAGGATAGATTGTATTGAAGTTCATCCGCCGCAGTTGACTCACTGCATCCTGCACTTTGTCCCGATTCTTGAGGGTGTCAAAATCATTAGTGGTCATCCAAACCCCGCGAATTTCCTGACGCGGTATCTGTGCGATGGCAGGGGTAAAACTGTCCACCAGCAATACCGTAACAAAGGATATTAAAATGAGAATGGGAAAAAGAGACTTGAGTAGTCGCCGCCAACTTTGGACAATAAAAGATGATTTCATAGATTTGAATGATGCATTAGCTACCCACACACGCCATTGCTTGTTTTTATAATTGAATCTACTAACCATCTAGTTTACAAGTATTTATGCTTACTACAGGATTGATTAGTTGGTAGTTGTTCGTTCCCTGCTTATGGAACTTTTGCACCAGAAAAACTAAAGCAGACAAATTAAGATAGTTGACGCAGCTAATAAGCATTTGTGCCCAATAGATATTGGTATGGGGAATGGGGCACAAGAGGCAGAGGGGCAGAGAGGCGGAGGGGCAGAGGGGAAAAACTTACTACAACTTCTCCCCTGCTCCCCTGCTCCCCTGCTCCCCTGCTCCCCTGCTCCCCTGCCCCCGATCTTCACATTCCCCCATGCCCTACCTGTGTCACAATAAAGAACTGTAATAAGAAAAATATTGTTAAGGTAATTTAGTGAGTCCAACTGCTCAATCCACGGCAAGTGCGCGTCGCGTAGTATTTCCTTTTACGGCAATTGTGGGCCAGGAAGAAATGAAACTGGCGCTGCTATTGAACGTGATTGACCCCAAAATTGGGGGTGTAATGATTATGGGCGATCGCGGCACCGGGAAATCCACAACTATCCGGGCGCTGGCGGATCTGCTACCAGAAATTTCTGTGGTTGCTAATGACCCATTCAGTAGCGATCCTAGCGACCCCGACTTGATGAGCGATGAAGTCCGCCAACTTTTAGAACAAGGGGCGGAAATTCCTGTAGCTCACAAAAAAGTCCAAATGGTAGACCTGCCGCTAGGAGCTACAGAAGACCGAGTTTGTGGCACAATCGACATCGAGAAAGCTTTATCTGAAGGTGTCAAAGCTTTTGAACCGGGACTGCTGGCAAAGGCTAACCGAGGCATTCTCTATGTGGATGAAGTCAACTTACTAGATGACCACCTTGTAGACGTATTACTCGACTCCGCTGCCAGTGGATGGAACACTGTAGAACGAGAAGGTATTTCTATCCGTCACCCAGCGCGTTTCGTGCTTGTGGGTTCTGGAAACCCAGAGGAAGGCGAACTACGCCCCCAATTACTCGATCGCTTTGGGATGCACGCAGAAATTCACACAGTCAAAGAACCAGCTTTGCGGGTGCAAATCGTGGAACAACGGGCGGATTTTGACCAAAACCCGCCAGTATTTCTCGAAAACTACAAACCCCAGCAAGAAGCATTGCAACAGCAAATTGTCAATGCTCAAGAGCTTTTGCCAGAAGTGAAAATTGACTACGATCTGCGGGTGAAAATTTCTGAAGTCTGCTCAGAACTGGATGTGGATGGTTTGCGGGGTGACATTGTTAGTAACCGCGCCGCCAAAGCCTTAACAGCTTATGAAGGACGTACTGAAGTTACAGTTGATGATATCCATCGCGTAATTACGCTATGTTTGCGTCACAGACTGCGGAAAGACCCTTTAGAATCGATTGATTCTGGCTACAAAGTTGCCAAAGTTTTTAGCCGCGTCTTTGGCGTTGAACTACCAGAAAGTGATACTGCACAAAAGAACGGCACAGGTCAAAAATTAGGAGCTAGGGGTTAAAAGTTAGGAGCGGAGCCGGAAATGCTCCGCCTCCGGTGAAGAATTAAGAGTTAAGAGTTTTGAATGGAAAGCTGCTTCATATCTCACAACTTTAATTCTTTACTTAGCACTGACTATATATAACTCCTAACTCCTAACTCCTAACTCCTAACTCAGTACTAAAATATGAGATTTTGGTCTTTTTGGTTCAACAGCTTTGTTTTATCTAGCCAATACAACCCGCCCAGGTTTGTAGAATTATTGATGCTCTTATTAGCGATCGCAATGTTGGCAATAGCCAGTATTTTACCCGACATGCCCTATTTAATCTTAGGCTTGAGCTTAGTAGTTGGGGCATCTATTTCCATCTTAGTGCGGGAAGCGATCGCCCCCTCACCCCAGAGACGAATTACCCAACTAACAGCATCACTATTACTCATCATCAGCCTCTATGGCTTTGCTGATTTAATGTACACTCTTTAAAATTTGTTATTAGTCATTTGTCCTTTGTTATTTGTTTTTTGTTAGTTGTAAGCACCAATGACTAATGACTAATGACCAATGACTAATGACTAATGACTCCATTTTTGCATTTCCACTAATTCCATACACAACTGATTAATTTGCTCCAAATCAGGTTTATGAGGTAGGGCAGATTGTTCGTAAACAATTTCCATTTCGGCAACTAAATCTTCTGCCATTTTCATCACCTGTTCATAAGAATACTCACCTTTTAAAATAGCTTTTAAATCCTCAACATCACCAGCTATTCTTCTATCTACAATCACTTCACCTCGCCGCAATATTTCTACTCCACTGCGTAATAATCTAATGCAGTGCATTCCATGTTTAAGGTCAAAACCCGACTTTCTTTCCATCTCTGCCCTAGCCGGATTTCTATTTTCCTGCCAAGATAAGTAAGCTTTCCATTCTCTTAAAGCTATTTGATAGCTTTGGCTTTTCTGAAGCAGACGGATAAAATCTTTACGGCTATTGGTTAACTTTTGGGTATATTCCAAAGTTTCATCGGGTAAAGTATATTGTTTTAAAACTCCTTTAAAATCAATATCTGCTGTCAGCAATTGATATAATTGTTCCGCTTCTTCCAAAAACTCAATCCGTCCTCTGATTAAGTTATAAAGATACTCCAGAAAAGCATTTAGCTCATCTTTGCTTAGAGGTGCTTCGTCTTCTATAGCGAAGTCAGATGGTATTGGTTTTTTTTGCGGTGGCTTTAACAACCACTTACGATGAGTTTCCATCTTTTTAATTTGGGCAAAAGCATAACCAGTGTAAGTATGTTTTACCTTCTTACTCAAAAATAGCTGTTTACGATCAATTAAATGCTGTCCGACTGAACTTAAAAAAGAATAGTTATTTAACCAGAGCAATTCTAAAACATTGGGATTTGCGCCCGCTAATAACTGGAGAATTTTTCTTAATTCATATATAACTGTGTCTTTGTTACCATCAACGAATGGAAATATTCCTGGTTCATCCCAACCAGTATCTTTTTGTTCTATCCGATCAAATCCCAAATAGTACCTTTTGGGTGCGATAAATACTCCCCGATAATCAAAGTCCGAATCAGGACGATTTAAACCATAGCCGTGGCTACCAGCCAAACCAATTAAAATAGTTCTTTGCTCAACTTCTATTCTTTTCATATCACCTGATTAAAATATAATCATCCTAACTCATGAGTTAAGCAGGTGGCGAGATGGAGAGTAGAGAAAGGGTTTTTAACTCTCTTCAGATATTACATAGATACTGTCACAGCATAAATAAAGCTGACGATTAATACATAACAGATATACTTAATCATTTGCGAACAATAAAATCCCCGACTTCTCTAAGAAATCAGGGATTTGAGCCTTGTGTTTAACAGGAATACTCCTAGAGGAGATGATGCAACGGTATCCCCTTGAGGAGCAAAACTTGTCAATTCAATTGTTTCTATACTTTCGGTTTCCTAGAACAGAAATTATCTAGGATTAAGGTGGCGTCTAGTCCCCCATCCTGGATTAACAATGGCGGCTAAATCTTCTTCAGATAATTTGCTGATCTCACTATCCAGTTCTCTGGCAGTGAAATCATAGCCACGCTCTTGAGCAATCTTGATGAAGGCTTCTGGATCGGCTGTTGCTTTGAGTCTTTGCTGTAATGCTTGATCTTCTTTGACAGCTTGAAAAAGTCGGGCAGCATTTTGTTGTGTCATGACAATCAATCTCCTGTTTGAAATATCAGGTTTGAATGTGATAGTTTAACTCTTGAGGATTCACTAACTTTTGTAAAGGATTTCTAGATGAGACACCGTATATTTCATCTTAAAACAAAGAAGAAAAATGTGTTGGTTTTGATAAGAAAATATAACTTTCAAACTAATATTAATGTTAATCTTTTGTAAAATCAGTCCTCAGATAGTAGCAATTTTTATCTAAAAAGAATTAATTCTGACTTTTTGTAAATATAATTTACCTTCGTGCAGGTGGGCGATGCTCATGACGATTATTAACTAATTCCTGCCCACTTTTGGAAAATGAGCGATCGCACAGAGTAATTAGCTGATTTTTCGTCTTAAGGCTGACCAGACAGCAATGCCAAATGCAAAAAATCCTATTAGAGCTTGACTTGACGTATGTTAATAAAATAGTATGTTAGATTGTCTGTCTAATTCCTGCTCGGATCAGGTAGACATATTACAAAGGCTGGCAAAAGCATCTCTACAGGAGATAAAAACCAGCTACCTGTACGGCAACCTCAAGGACAATTCCATGACCTACGCGATTATTGAAACTGGCGGCAAACAAATACGAGTAGAGCCAGGGCGGTTTTACGACGTTGAACTGCTTGCGATCGAACCAGATGAAAAAGTTACAATAGATTCCGTATTACTCGTGCAGCACGATGGCTCAGTCACCATTGGACAGCCATTAGTAACAGGTGCAACTGTAGAAGGGACTGTAATGCGACATTACAGAGGTCGTAAAGTCCTGGTATACAAAATGAAGCCGAAAAAGAAAACCCGCAAAAAACGGGGGCATCGTCAGGAAATTACCAGACTTATGATTGACTCCATCACTCTTAACGGTGCAGTGTTTGCTGCCCAAGGAGAACCGGAGAAGGAAACCCCCGTTGTCGATGAAACTCCTGCTGAAGAAGTTGAAACAGCTGCTGAATAATAAAAGAAGTAGATACACAAGAGGAAATCATGGCTCATAAGAAAGGAACAGGTAGTACGCGTAACGGTCGTGATTCTAATGCTCAACGTCTGGGTGTCAAGCGTTATGGCGGTCAAGTTGTGCGTGCAGGAAACATTCTCGTGCGTCAGCGTGGTACTAAATTCCACCCTGGTAACAACGTTGGTATTGGCAGCGATGACACTTTGTTTGCCTTAATCGATGGTGTTGTAATGTTTGAGAGAAAGGGCAAAACCCGTAAAAAAGTTAGTGTTTATTTACCTATAACTGCTGCTGAGGCAGTTCCTGCTGATGCAGTAGCAAGTTAGAGTGTGAGGGTGGGTAACAGAACAGTACCCACCCTAATTGCTAGTTAGCGCTGATGTGATAATCAGATTTGCACAAATATTCCCAGCAGTTGCTCAAAAGTTGCTTTGTTCCAGAAGTATTAAAGCGCAAAGGTTATTTATTAATAGAAATATTACACAAAGAAATTGGATGGCGTAGCTTGCCGTCGTAGGCATCAATTTGTTTATGCTAAGTTGCATTCGTTCACTTCAGAATAAGGTTTAGCTGAAAGAATACTTAAATCAGGCTGTGGCTTTGACGTACCATAGATACCTGAGAAAATGCTGATACCATTTCTTTGTGAGGCTGCGCCAAACCCTTTTAACTTCGTTCTTTGCGTCCAACTCTTACGAGACGCTGCGCGAATGCGGTTCGTTTTTCTTTTTTGTACTTATGGTTTAGCGCATCTTCATACAGAATTGGTATGAGAATTAACTAAATTTTCTCAAGGGATAAATTTTTAATGAAATCTGTGTTTCTGTAGAGGTTTTATGAGTCTGATTCTTCCCAAACGTACCCTATCCCGTCGTCGGTTATTGCAAGTATCTGGACTTTCAGGGGTAGGCTTTCTTCTTGGTGGCTGTGGAACAAATTTGTTCTCAGATAATCTGCGGCAAATATCTGAGCCACTAAACCAAAGTCTTGAAGCACTTCTGCTAACTCAAAAACCTATACCTGAATTTCCTGTCAGTGCCATAGAAGCAGATAAATTGCTGGTTAATACTTTTGACTTCACCCCACAAATTGATCCGGCACAGTTTGGCTTAATAATTGATGGTGAGGTCAATAATGCAATGCAATTGAGTATGGCAGATATTCAAAAACTGCCCTTGACTTCAATGGTAATTCGCCATGTCTGTGTTGAAGGCTGGGCTGCGATCGTTCAATGGGGAGGTGTGCGATTGCGAGACTTAGTAGCACTGGTACAGCCTAAATCAAGCGTCCGCTATGTCTACTTCAAATCTGCTGATGGCTACTATGAAAGCTGGGATCTTGCTTCTGCCATACATCCCCAAACTCTCATGGCTTATCAAAAGAATGGACAACCCTTATCAGTTGATAATGGTGCGCCCATGCGCCTAGCATCCCCAATTAAACTGGGCTACAAACAAAGCAAGTGGGTAACTCAAATAACATTCGTCAGTAATTTATTACCTACTAAAAAAGGGTATTGGGAAGATCAGGGCTATGAGTGGTTTGCAGGGCTATAAGGCAGGCAAAAAGCTAATCTATATCGGGTTCAACGCCTAGCGATCGCAATTGTGCAATCAACCGTTCGGCCCGTTGTCTTTCCTGTTCGGCCCGTTGTCTTTCTTGTTCAGCCCGTTGACTTTCTTGTTCAGCCCGTTGACTTTCCTGTTCAGCCCGTTGTCTTTCTTGTTCAGCCCGTTGTCTTTCTTGTTCTGTAGAAGTCAATACCCAATTGAGAGTGCCATCATACCATCGTAACCAGGGCTGTTCTACATCTTGATAGCGTCCCTGCCAGACACCCAAGCCTAATTCTAATTCTGGTATCCAGAAGCGTGACTCTGACAGTGCTATCTCAGCATAACGACCACCGTTTAACTTAAACACTCTTAACTTATATTTGTACCGATCAAATACTACATAATAAGGCACACGCAGAATCTGTTCATATACTTCCCATTTTCCCGGTGGTTGCTTAATATCTCGCAATGTCTGCCCCAAGTCTTCCTTTTCAGTACCTGGAGACAGCAATTCAACCACAATAAAAGGATGAACTCCCTCTTGCCAAACGACATAACTTAAACGTAAATCCCGTTGTTCATAGAGACGCGAAACACCTAAAACGGCAAACCAATCTGGTCGCTTATACCAAAGTGGATAGCGGGGGTCATAATAAACATTCAGATCGCTAGCAACAAATATCTCGTCGCTTGGATAATTTGGTGGACGAAAGGTTTCGTCTAAAAGACGAGGTTGCAATAAATGAAACTGATCGGGCAAACCAGGCTCCTCAGAATCTTCACTGGGAAGATCATACATGGTCGGCAATACATCTTTTGGCGATCGCGGCGGGTCAGTTTGATACATCATAAAGCAATCCTGATGATGAAACTCTCTGTTCTATTATGATTCAATTGTTTTTGAGTAACTCAACACCTTGCAGAACGGGGTAGCATAAATTTCTCGCCCTCCGCCGCAAATTTGCCGCGAACCATCAGCACAGTTTCATCAAAAGTATGGCTGAATGCTTGCACATCTTTGACATCAAGAAGTTCTGGGCTAAAGTAAATCACCACTTCTTCAATGGATTGAGGTATCTTACTAAGAATATTCTTCAAAGGGCATATCTGCGTTGTAACTAAATCGAAAAGATGAAGTCGGTTATCTTCTATCTCCATACAGGCGATTAAATCTAAATCTTCTGCATAGTATAAAGGACGACTTCCTTCATTGACACAGAATACAGGTTTTTCGTTGACTACGCCAACTATATTAGAGACAGGAATGCGTGTTTCTAAAAGTCTGTGTAGCAATGTGTAATCTTTAATATTTGCAAAATCCAGTATTCTGAAGCTATAAGTACTACTTGTGGGGTAACACTTAACTTTAAAGATGTGTTCTTCGACAACACGAAAGCCAAAAGGTAAGTAAAACTCTGGTTGTGGTGTTGTTAGTACTAGTGTTTCATAAAGGCGATCGCAATACCCTAGCACTTCCTCCATCACTTCACGATAATACCCTCTCCGGCGATACTCTGCACGGGTAGCTACTCCATGAACTCCTCCGACAGTAAGCCTCTGTCCCATAATTTGCATGGGAATTTTTAACACTCCCACATGGGTAATAGCTATATGATCATGAAAGCGAATAAACGGAGTTGAAGCTGTTTCCCAGGATGCACCTAGTTTTCTTGCACATTCTGCTAAACTGCTGATTCCGGGAAATGTGACTTCCATCAAGTCAAAAAGCTTATCGCTTAAGCTGGGATCATCAGAGAATGACTGTTTGAAACGATACTGGCTCATAGTTCAAGTATTACAATCAATTCAGTAGAGACTACAAAATCAATTCCAGCAAATCCAGAAACAGGTGAAATATAAATGGATAGCAAGGGCGTAACGTGTTGCGTCTCCAACGTTTAACCGAATATTTCTCAAGCCTGAGTCTCTTCAAATAAGACTAAGCCATACTTCTCGCTAGTAGGCAAAAAGCCAATTCCTCGATAAACTGCTTGGGCTGCCTGGTTATTATTACCTGTAAACAGGATGGCACGTTTTACTAAGAGTGATCGCGCATTTAACAATGAACCTGCTACCACACTTTTGGCGTAGCCTTTACCCCGCAACCCTGGCGGTGTCCACACTCCACCAATTTGCACAATATCAGGTAAGCTAGCATTGAAAGCAGAGTAGGAAACTGGGGTATCTCCTGCTACCAAAACCCAATGCATAGCCGTAGCTTGACGTGCCTCAATTATGCGATCGCAATCAGTTCTTAAACTGGAAGTATCTGTTCGTCCTAAAGTTTCCACACTATAAGCAGCGCACCATTCAGTAAGTAATTCCAACTCATCTGGATGTGGTAAACGACACTGCGCCTTTGCCGATGCTAAGGCTTGAGGTATTTGCAAATCCCGCAGTGCTAGAGAAAACAATATCTCAGCCTCATCAAGCTGAGTTGGTCGGTTGCTAAGTCCCAAAATGCTTTTTGTCGCTTCAACTTGTGGTGCTGGGCCACTAATTCCAGAGATGGCACGTCCAGATTGTGCCACAACTGCTTGTACCACTTCTGGCAGATATACAGGGGCTTGAACTACGATCATCTCATTCCAAAAATGGGCTGCAACTGCCACTATAGTTTCATCTATGTAGGCCGCTATGTAAGTTCCTTGAAATCTAGCACCTTGGTCAAGCAGTCCCGCAGCTCGCCAATTAGAGCGCAAAAACATAGAAGTACTGGTGTGTTGTAAGAGAAATGTTTCCAGTGATACTTCATCTCCAGGTTGCAGGGTTCTCAAAATAGGCACAAAAACCTCCTAATAATTGAAAGGGACACAGCCTAACTGTGTCCCTAAAAGCTACTTCAAGATGCTAGGACTGGCGATAGCAGGCAAACTCCATTGAAAAAGTAGCCATACCAGAAGTAAGCGATCGCAATTCTGTAGAATACCCAAACATTCGCGCCAGAGGTACTTCCGCTCGAATCACCGTGTATCCCTGCATTGTCTCAGAACCCAACAACAAAGCCCGACGAGAGGATAAGTCACCCTGAATCCTTCCCATAAACTCGTGGGGTGTTTCCACCTCTACAAGCATGATGGGTTCGAGGATGTAGGGTTTGGCTTTGGCGATCGCACCCTCAATTGCTTGATGGGAAGCTGACCGGAAAGCCAATTCTGAAGAGTCAATTGGATGATAAGAACCGCCATCCAAAACGACTTTCACCCCAGTTACCGGATAGCCTTTCAGCTGTCCTGATTGCATCGCCTCACGGCAACCCTTCTCGCACGCCGGGATATATTCTTTGGGAATCGCACCCCCAACCACCCGATTTTCAAAGACAAACGGTTCATTTGTGGGTTCAATCCACCCAGTAATATGGGCGTATTGACCAGGGCCGCCTGACTGTTTCTTGAATCGGTAGTCAAAGGTAGCTTGTTGTCCAATGGTTTCGCGGTACGCCACGGCGGGAGTACCGACGAAAACCTCGGCATTGTATTCTCGTTGGATGCGTTCCAGGTAGATTTCCAAGTGGAGTTCGCCCATCCCAGAAATCAGAGTTGCTCCTGATTCGGGGTCGATGCTCAACCTGAAGGTGGGGTCTTCCCTTTGAAAGCGATTGAGTGCCTTGGAAAGGCGATCGCTATCTTCCTGTTTCTTGGGCGTAATTGCCAGCGTAATCACTGGTTCCGGCACAAACATCTTCTCTAGAGATACCAGTGGTTCCCCAGAACAGAATGTATCACCAGAAGCACAATCCACGCCCAACAGAGCAACAATATCCCCTGCTACGGCAACTTGTACCTCTTCTCGTTTATTGGCGTGCATTCTCACCAAGCGACCGATTTGCACCCGCTGTTCGGTACGCGAGTTGTAAACGGTATCGCCGGGTTTGAGCGTCCCAGAGTAAATCCGGGTATAGGTCAACTGTCCAAAGGATTCAACAGTGAGTTTAAATGCCAATGCCACCAAGGAAGCATCGGGATTAGAGTAGACACTCACCGACTCTACTGTTTTAACCACTTCCCTATCTACGGGAGATGGTAGATAGAGCGTAACTGCATCCAATAAGTTTTGCAATCCTTTATTTTTGAATGCCGAATCCAGCAATACAGGTGTGAATTCGAGGCTTAGGGTTGCTTGTCGGATGGTTTCCCAAATTAATTCTTTAGGAATTTCCTCACCAGTCAGTAGCATCTCGGTCATCGATTCTGAGAACAGCGACAAAGTATCTAGCAGTTTGTCGCGTGCCTGTTGCGCCTCATCCCTAAGAGGTTCGGGAATTGACTTTTTCACCCAGTTTTCCCCGTTTTCACCCTCAAAGTAGTCAGCAGTCATTTCTACCAGGTCAATCACTCCCTGGAATTGGTCTTCACTGCCGATCGGGTACTGGAGTAATACTGCATTTAGTTGCAAGCGATCGCGTATTCCCTGTACTACACGAAATGGATCTGCTCCCGTCCGATCCATTTTGTTGATGAACGCTAAACGCGGCACACGGTAGCGCTTCATTTGCCGATCCACCGTAATGGACTGGGACTGCACACCCGCCACAGCACACAGCACCATCACTGCCCCATCCAATACCTGCAAGGCGCGTTCTACTTCTATTGTGAAATCTACGTGTCCAGGTGTATCAATCAGGTTAATTTGAGTATCGTGCCACTGGCAGGTGGTAGCAGCGGAAGTGATGGTTATACCATGTAGTTTTTCCTCTGGCATAAAATCCATGGTTGCACCCTTACCGCCTCCCCGCACTTCCTCAATAGCGTGGATTCTGCCCGTGTAGAAGAGAATTCGCTCTGACAGCGTAGTTTTACCAGAGTCGATGTGGGCAGAGATACCAGTATTTCGGATGCGTGTTCGGGGAATCATAAAATTTCCTTTTGTTCAAGCGACAAACAGTCACCAGCTGAGTAGCGATATATCCTGTATTATATATGTAGTATATAAAAAATAAAAGGCTGATAATAGAGAAAAACCGTTCTGGCTTTTCACGCTATCTGGAAAACCTCTCTCTAAATCTCTCTCCTAAAAGGAGAGAGACTTTGAATTTTCCCCCTTCCCGCATCGGGAAGGGGGTTAGGGGGTTAGGTTTTTCGTGAACCTTTCCAGATGATGCGAAAAGTCAGACAAACAGTTGATATTTGCCCTAGCTGACGTTTAAAATAGGTATTCAAGCGGAGGAAATGAAAGCTTGAAATTGATATTGGTAGCTCCCGACTCTTTGTTGTGTGCAGCCTTTGAACAGCATTTTAATTATTTACCCAATGTAGAAATAGTGAATAACTATTTCGAGTGGTTGCCAGATTTTGATTCTATGGTCAGCCCTGCTAACTCTTTCGGAATGATGGATGGTGGCATAGATGCGGCAATTATCCGTTTTTTCGGTCGTTCGTTAATGGCAAGAGTCCAGCAGCGCATCCTTGAAGATTATTTGGGTGAACAGCCTGTGGGAACATCAATGATTGTGGAAACAGGTCATCACAAGCATCCTTTTTTAGCTCATACACCTACGATGCGAGTTCCCATGATTATTGCTGGGACAGATATTCCTTATATTGCGATGTGGGCGATGCTGCTGGCAGTTCGCCACCATAACCAACAGGCTAGGCAAAAAATTAACACCATTGCCTGTCCTGGATTGATTGGGTACGGAAATAGGACGAGTGCCATATACTGAAGCTGCTAGACAGATGGCATTAGCTTACGATCATTTTCTCTATCCACCCAAGCATCTCTATTGCATAGTTGCGGCTGAAAGACAACTTCAGATATGGGAAGGAGGAGATTTTAGGTAAAGCAGGAGTTATATCGGGTTTAGTTAAACACTTATAATATCTGTAGCTTGGGTTGAGGAACGAAACCCTAGATTTGATCCTTGTTAATATTGAGTTTTACTACATTCAACCCAACCTACATTGATAGCTTTTACTCTACTTAACCTTGTAGAGTTTTATCTTTTGATTCTTTTATTCATAATATTCGGAAAGTGGCAGAAGAAGGATATTTAGCAACATTGGAACAGAAACTTCGCCCGTTGTTGGCATACTAAACACACAAAGCCATATCCAGCACCCGCATCCCCAAACTGAACTTCGGCGCTGTGTTCCAACTGAACTACAAATGTCATCCTAGCTCCACAACTACAGATGGGAGTTTCATCCGTCTGAATCCACAGAGGCTCACCACCAATTTTGCCGCATACTTGGTTTTGAGATTGGTTAAAAAATTGACAATAAGTGTCAGCTGAATCATTACACTCATCCAGAGTTAACAACGTTTCTTCTAACAGAAATTCTTCTTTGTCACAAGGTGCTTCAAGACTGGTCAGATTAGTTTTATCAACCAGTATCCCTGCATTGCCTCCTAAATCAGCATCCCACTCATCACACATTCCAGGATTATTAGTACACATAAATATGAGGAGTAACTGTTTGCGTTCACAGACCTCTTTTATTGCCGTTTCTTCTAAGTCAATTTGACCAATGAACTGCATCCACCCACCACATACAGTGCAACCCACCCATTGAGTATTTGGAGGGGCAAGGGGGTTCCCACCCATCTTTGTCAACTGAAGAAAGGGAGCTTGATTAGATTCCCGTATTAACAAAGCCATTAGTTTATTGGTCTAAAAGTTAGCTTCAAATTAAACTAAAAATCGCCCTAGCATAGTATTGTGTTATGGCGCTCGCTAATCTCAACTATATGACAAATAAACGCTTTTATCACATTGGCTTTGGGCAAGATGATTTAGGTTCATCGCCTCCCAGCATTGCTCTATTATCTGGCGACCCGGAGCGATCGCGCTTAATTGCCCAAACTTATTTACAAGATGTCCGCATGTTGTCAGAAAATCGCGGACTCAATAGCTATGTGGGATACTTACCGAATGGTTGCAGCATCTTATCAGCTACAAGTGGTATGGGTGCGCCTTCATTAAGTATTGTCGTCAATGAGTTAATCCAAGTAGGAATCCGGCAAATTATTCGCATTGGAACTTGCGGTTCCATTCAACCTTATATACCAGTCGGTAGCGTTGTTATTAGCAGGGCAGCATTGTGTCGTCAAGGTGCAGCTAATGATATTGCACCTGTGGAGTATCCAGCCGCAGCCGATCCTTTTCTTACAGTTGCTTTAGTTAAAGCCGCACGAGAATTAAAGGTTGAACATTACATCGGAATTACGGCATCAGTTGATACTTTTTACGAAGGACAAGAACGCACTGATTCCGCCAATCCAAATTTAATGCGATCGCTACATGGCATTACAGAAGAATATCGGCGTTTGAATATCTTGAATTACGAGATGGAATGCGGCACACTATTCAAAATGGCAGGAGTGTATAATTTTGCGGCTGCGGCTATTTGCGGTGTAGTTGCTTCGCGTACTGATAGTGAAAATATCATTTTAGAACAAAGAGATGTTGCTGTTAAAAATGCGATCGCAATTGCTATAAATGCAGTCGCAAGCATTGAGTAAGCTAACAAATTTATTTTATCCAATGTCTTAGTATGTCAGATTTAATCTGCTCTAAGTATTTTTATCATGTCTTTATCTAATCTTTAATTTATCAATCAGTAATTTTAGGTAAAATGTATTGAGTAAAATGCAAATTCATCTTTATTGAGACACATTATATATAAAACTTTATCAGCTAAATTAAAACTACAAAAACTGGTTGAGGATATCTCGTTTTAAGCAGAGAAAATTTGACTTTTTATTTTTTAATTAATAAATGCTGAGTTTTTATATTAGAAATCTGTGCTTTTAATATCATGTTTTACAACCGAAATAACGAGTTTAGCTATATAAGAGTAATCACAAAATTTGGAGAGCAGTATAACATGAAGAATGCTTGGAAGCGTTGGATGACGACCGTTAACCTAGCTGCAATCGCACTAATGCCGACGCTGATATTTTTAGCATTCTCTCATCAGGCAACAGCAGACGATCCAGGAGCGTGTTACATGATAACTTCCTCTGGGAAAACCGTTGGATTGGGAAGAATTTGTGGCAATATCATAGCCGCACCTTCAGACAATAAAGTTTTTCGAGTCTCAATCAAACGCCGTTTTGGCGGAACTCCTGTGATTGATGTCACCTTCAACGACAAAAAAACTTTTGAAATGATTGTAGATACAGGTGCTAGTGGAACCATTATCACTCAAGATATGGCGAATACACTGAAACTACAGGCTACAGGTATAATGCAAGCCCAAATTGCTGATGGCAGTGAAGTAAAATTTTCAACCAGTAAGGTAAAATCTATTGCAGTAGGTGGAGTTACAGCCAATAATCTTCAGGTAGCGATCGCACCAAAAGCAAGCATCGGCCTACTAGGTCACGATTTCTTTGGCAACTATGACATCAAGATTTTGGAGAAAGAGGTTGAATTTCATCACCGCTAATGCTTGCAGCTTGTAACTTCTTAAGGTTTTTATATGGAAATATCAAAAGGAATCTGAGGGAAGATACTCAGTACTCCTGAAGCAGCTTAAGAGCGTTATAGAATAGAAATAAACCTTACATACATTACGCTGATTCAGCAGAATTGCCCATGACCACTTCTAAACGCCAATACCACATTACTACTTTCGGTTGTCAGATGAATAAAGCTGACTCAGAGCGCATGGCTGGCGTTTTGGAAGACATGGGCTTTGAGTGGTGTGAAGATCCGAATCATGCAGATGTAATTCTCTACAATACCTGCACCATTCGGGATAATGCTGAACAAAAGGTATATTCCTATCTTGGCAGACAAGCAAAGCGTAAACATGAGCAGCCTGATTTAACCCTCATCGTTGCTGGTTGTGTTGCCCAACAAGAAGGAGAAGCGTTGTTGCGGCGAGTGCCAGAATTAGATTTGGTAATGGGGCCACAACACGCCAACCGTCTGAAAGATTTGTTGGAATCAGTGTTTGAAGGCAACCAAGTTGTCGCAACCGAGGCAGTTCACATTATTGAAGATATCACCCAGCCGCGACGAGATAGTACAGTGACCGCTTGGGTGAATGTGATTTACGGCTGTAACGAACGCTGCACCTATTGCGTAGTTCCTAATGTGCGCGGTGTCGAACAATCTCGCACGCCGTCAGCTATCCGGGCTGAAATGGAAGAATTAGGACGGCAAGGTTACAAAGAAATTACTCTACTCGGACAAAATATTGATGCTTACGGCAGAGATTTACCTGGAGTGACAGCAGAAGGTAGACATCTCAACAACTTTACAGATTTGCTTTATTACGTCCATAATGTGCCGGGGATTGAAAGATTAAGATTTGCTACTAGCCATCCTCGTTATTTTACTGAGAGATTAATTCAAGCTTGTGCTGAGTTACCTAAAGTGTGCGAACACTTCCACATTCCTTTTCAATCTGGGGATAATGAACTTTTAAAGGCGATGGCGCGGGGTTATACCCATGAGAAATATCGCCGGATTATCGATACCATTCGGCGGTATATGCCAGATGCCTCCATCAGTGCCGATGTAATAGTCGGTTTTCCTGGGGAAACAGAAGCACAGTTTGAAAATACCCTGAAACTGGTGGAAGATATTGGCTTTGATATGTTGAATACAGCAGCATATTCGCCGCGTCCAGGGACACCCGCAGCTTTGTGGGACAATCAACTGAGTGAAGAAATTAAAAGCGATCGCCTGCAACGACTCAATCATCTGGGAAACTTGAAAGTAGCAGAGCGATCGCAACGTTACTTTGGACGCATTGAAGAAGTTTTAGTAGAAGACCAAAATCCTAAAGATCCATCCCAGGTAATGGGACGCACTGGCGGTAATCGTTTGACCTTTTTTAGCGGTGACATCAAAGAACTCAAAGGGCAGTTAGTAAAGGTAAAAATTACCGAAGTTCGTCCTTTTAGCTTGACGGGTGAACCAGTTGAAGTGAGGCAAACTGTTTTGCAGTAAGAACCATTTGAAGATTATACCCCTGACTTATGATGAAGTTACCGCAAACGATTCCAGTTCTTCTTTTTGGGGCTAGCTTGGCTGTAATTTCCCCTCAACTTTGTGCTGCTTTCACTGTTCAAGAAATAGCTATTCTTGCTCAAGCATCAAGCGATTTGCCAATGGTCAAATCGGCTGGACTGTCCCCCGATATGGATGTGCCTTGGTCGAAAGCCGTAAAAATTGTAGACCCCTTTGAAGGAGAGTTTGTTGGAGTTTTCGACCGCAATTCATTAGGTGGTTATTTATTTCGTGAGGGTTCAACGCAAGTTATTAGTTTGTGGACACCTTCGAGTATTCGAGTACTCGTAACAGTAAATTCGGGTCAAGCAAGGTCTTCTTTCTACACTGCCGGTCGTGTGTATCCCAGACCTGACTATCTTAGATTTGTCACGACTAAAAAAGTAGATAAGCTTTTGCTCAAGGTCAGAGAAAAAGTTTTTCAATTAGACGGTTCAACCGGCACGTTTGCTGTCAGTAAAGAATTAGCCACCGCTTTGAAAAATGCTCCCGATGAGAATTTAGATATCAGACTAGTCTTAGAAGGAGGTCAAACTGTTGATAGCGAAATTGGTAAAGGGACGGTGAAAGCTTGGCGAACTATTTATTAAGCGATCGCATTTTTCAGCCAAGCATTTTATATGTTTAATAAAGAAAAAACCTTTCCATTATCATCAAAAGTTGACTGGGAAAACTTATTTATAGATAGATTTAATAAGAACGAACATTGTTAGAAGTAAGCCTGATTAATTCTTCAACATTGTTGGAGATTGTATTGCAAATAGTATTTAAAGGTAAGTCATTAGGATCAAACCCAAAAGGTTCTTCGATTTCTGAGCCAATTTGTTCAATGCTTAATAATGTAAAACTTACAAAAGCCATTACTATACCAGTCCACCAATTTAAAAAGCTCACAATTTCCAAAGGTAATATAAGACAGAAAATTAATAACAGTTGTCTGAGTTTAATAGTATATATCAAAGGTAGCGGCGTTTTTAAAATGCGTTCGCAACCACCTAAAATATCGACTAAATCATCTACACAATTATGCAGAGTAGTTAATTGATAGACATTTAGACAATTTCGGTCATGCTGATACTGCAAGTAATCTCCTATCCAATAAGCAATTTGTAGTGGAGGATGATCGCTATCTTGGAGGTGTAAATATTGTTTTTCAGACATTAATGATGCTAACTGAGTGTCTAAAGGCACCGATCTTAGATGTAACTTCATTGCAACTGCAAAAGCAGTTACTAACCGAAGCATTGCTTCCTTTTCTAATTTATCTTGTGGTGTCTTCTCTTTAACTATTATCGCAATTCCCCGAGTTAAGTTACGCGATGTATTAACTAAAGCTCCCCATAGTTGACGACCTTCCCAAAATCTATCATGGGCTGTATTCGTCCGAAAAACTAATAGTAACGTGAAGCCAATATTAAAGCTTAAAACAGCATTGGTAAGAATATTGCTGGAATCTGAAAATGCAATTGGTAATCCCAAATGAGCTAAAAATGAGATGAAAGTACCATATATAGTACAAAAAATTACCCAAGGAAGAATAATAGAGATAATTGACCTTTCAAGCCGAAGAGTTACTTGAAGCCAGTTCAGCTTTTCGCCTTTGTAAAGATGATACTTGTCTCTTAAAGAGTTTTTAGAATTATTTTGAAAATAGTTAGGTTGTTTCATATTGGTAAGATTTGAGGATTACATCAATTAGCAAACTAACTGTTTTAGCTAAATATATCTTGCTTAAGCAAGATATATGCAAAATGTAGATTTCCAAATAGTCACTATAGTGTAACTATAATAAACACAAGTTATAGTTATAACATTGAAATTTATTTCTGTGAACCATCTTTAGGTAGGGAAATTCAATACTGTCTTCCAATTCTTCACCACAAACCTGATTTTCTGCTTATATTGATTAAACTTTGTGGTCTTTCACTGATTTATGAGATAGTTAGACAAAATTTCCAGCTATTTACAGTAAATATTTATTTTTTCTTACCGACAGAGCGATGTCTACGACGGACTACACCTAAGCATTTGGGTTAATAACAGTGTAGCGAATGCGTAACTCTCAAGTTAAAAAAGGAGATAAACCCAATGAAATTTGATATTAAGCCAGAGAGTTACCCAATTTTAGCTATCCGTTTTGAGAAAAACTATTATTGAGTGAAGGGTTATGCAAATTACTTTTTAAAAGGACAAAACTATATCATTACTAGATGATTTAGTCTAAATTTATTTTAATAAAGATTTAGCAACAGTATTTACACAAGTTTGTATTGAAAGTATGAAAGTTACCGAAATCAATCGGCAAATTCTCAAAAAAGTAATCATCGCTCAATAGTTACTAGAGTCTATTGGAGGTAAAAGCGATCTTGCTATCAATAAAGCTGATAATATTAAAACTATTAAGGTGCGATCGCATTAGCTAGGCTACATATCAGCAGGCAATCCTAACAGTGCAGACAGAGACAGAGAACTATTTGACGCGATCAAATTATTTCAATCAATTATTGCTGATCGCAGTACTATTAATGGTGATAGATGAGTTTAATCTTCAAACTCTCCTCAACCAGGCATTGGGTTAAAAAATTTATAATTTCTGGCCTGCATAAATCGATCGCACTTCGCCATTACGTCGGATGACTGCTTCGCCATTACTGACATCTACTAGTGTCCAACCGCTTGAGCCGATACTTTCACCCATATTGATGCGGCGAGTCACACCATCAATTTTAAATAAAGCGGCAGATTTGTTGCCCAACTCTAGCAATCCCTCTAAGGTATTACTCGGAGCCTCTGCGATCGCAGTTGCCGGATATACTTGTTCCTGGGTAATAGTTGGTTCTGACTCTGGTGCGAGTGCAGCACGCAATGGAACTACTGGTAATGCAGGCAGAGGTTTGGGTGTTTGGCGCACGGTAATTGGTGCAGTTTTTGCTGCCACCGGTTTGAGTTCGGCTCGTACAGCCGCAGCTAACATATTAACAGTTACAGGCTTGGCAGCTTGTCGCACTGTATTCAGGGCAGTTTTCACCACATTAGGTTGAGATACCCGTAACGCACTGGCAACTTGTGGTAAAAGTGTGGGAGTCCCTGGAATGGCTGGAAGGGCGTAGCGCATTGGTGACGGCGCTTGATAAACGGGGACATAGATGCGCTCAACAACGCTTCCAGAACGATTGGGGGTTGGTAGTGTATTGTTAGCTAAAAGTGGAAGTGCTGGTAGATTACCAGTTGCTTGTTCACGACCAAGGGCTATTTGGTTAGTATTTGCCTGACTGGAGAATCCTGGATTGAAAGATTTTTGATTGCTTTTTGCTCCTTGCTTATCTATAACAGCCAGCGCTTGGAGCATATAGTCAACTAACTCTGCCTCTATTTCTGTTTTTACTGGCAACCGTGACTGCGATTGCGGCAATAAAAGCGCTGATTCGGGCAATTTGGTATTTAAAAGATATACGACTCCAGACTGCACCAAGTAGATCGTGCTAGCGATCGCCATGCCTAAAGTTGTTCCTACAATCAGCAGTTTGCCCAAAACCGAACTAGTTTTCTGACGCTTTCTACTAATTGGTTTAACGGTGGCGGTGTCAAATACAACGGTACTCAATTGCTTGTGGCGATCTTGAGCAACTGACTGTACTGGTTGATTCCGGGTGTTCGGTAAGATAATCTGTGGTATTGTAACAGTTTGCAGAGGTACGTATTCTGGAGGCGATTGGCGTTGACCTTGGGCGTAAACTCCAGCAACAGAGTGGCTCGATCTGTTCTGATTACTGTGCCTAACAGTTTGAGAAGGGAGATTACCACTAGCATCCAGAATGTAGTCGATATCGGCAAAGAGTTCATCCATTAAGCCATCAGCATAGTTTTCTATCGACCAAGGCTCGTTGGTGATTAAGTCTTCTGATGGTTCTGGTACTATGAGACGGGTGCTGGCTTCTTGTAACATAGACGTTCTGGGTTGTTGCTTGGACGAGGAAACGCCACCCCTACTGCCTGGAAATTAGGATTATCAGAGGAGGCAGCAGGTAGAGGGCAGTTCTTACTGAAAGAAATAAGTATGAATAAAAACTTTAGTCCTGGGTAATTACCCTGTTTAAAAAGAAGAATTGTATTGAGATGTATCGGGCAAGATCCAAACAGAGGAGCCACTCCGCATCCGGTCTTGCCCCAATCCTATGCAGTTGTGCGTGGGTTACTCCTGCCTCCTGCCTCCTGAATAATGAAACATCCAATCCCCCATCTGATTAAGATAAGTTGATTGAGTGTTGGTATTAAACTCAACTTTCATTTGGGGATTGTTGATGATGCCAGTACTAATAGTTATGTCATCTATCATACCAATCTCTCTCCCTACTACTATACTCAGTCTTTATCAAGCTTGTGTTAAGCTAACGCTGGAAACTCTGACTGGCTCTTGCTTCTACGCAATTCTAGATATAATAATAAGGCGTTAATATCCGCTGGGTTTACACCACCTATACGTGCAGCTTGACCAAGGGTGAGTGGTTTTATGTGAGTCAGCTTTTCCCGTGCCTCTTTAGAAAGAGTATCAATTGTTGTGTAGTCTAAATCGCCAGGTAACTGGCGGTGAGCTTGGCGGGCAATTTGGTCAATTTGATTTTGTTGCCTAGCGAGATAGCCAGAATACTTGATGTCAATTTCTGCGCCTTCTTTCTCAGCCCGGTTGAGGTTGGGGTTTCCCAGTCCGAACCTGTCGAGATCAACGTAATGTAATCCTGGACGCCGCAACAAGTCATTGAGGGTAATTGAACCTTTAATTGCTTGTTGGGTATCAGATGCGATCGCTATTCCAATTTCATCATGTTCCTTAACTCGTGTGGCTTGCAATCTTTGCTTTTCTGTGGTGATATTACCCTGTTTTTTGGTAAACATATCCCAGCGGCGATCGTCAATTAAACCAATCTCCCGTCCCAAGGGTGTCAGGCGTTGGTCGGCATTGTCAGAACGCAATAGCAATCGGTACTCTGACCTACTAGTGAGCATCCGGTAAGGTTCCCGTAGGTCTTTTGTACACAGGTCATCAACTAGCGTCCCAATGTAACTTTGCTCGCGAGCAAACACAATCATTTCTTGAGAGCGAACAAATCGAGCGGCGTTAATTCCCGCCACCAGCCCTTGAGCCGCAGCTTCTTCATAACCTGTAGTGCCGTTAATTTGCCCAGCACAAAACAGTCCGGCAATCTTTTTAGTCATCAGTGTGGGGTAACACTGAGTTGCTGGTAAATAGTCATATTCCACTGCATAGGCGGGACGCAGCATCACACATTTTTCCAAACCGGGGAGAGTCCGCAACATTTGCAACTGCAAATTTTCTGGCAACCCTGTAGAAAATCCTTGAATATAAAGTTCGGGTATATCCCTTCCTTCCGGTTCAATAAAGATTTGATGGCTTTCCTTATCGGCAAAGCGCACAATCTTATCTTCAATACTGGGACAATAGCGCGGCCCTTTGGCTTCCACCCAACCGCCATAAACTGGTGACAGGTGCAAATTTTCTTGAATTAGGCGATGGGTTTCTGTGGTTGTGCGGGTGATGTAGCAAGGCATCTGTTCCCGTTCTACCCACACATCCGGGTCAAAGCTAAACCAGCGCACATCTTCATCCCCTGGCTGGATGAGCATCTTACTATAATCTACCGATCGCTTGTCTACCCGTGCTGGAGTTCCAGTTTTAAGTCTGCCGGTTTCAAATCCCAAGCGATTTAGGGTTTGTGTCAATCCTTCAGCCGCAAATTCTCCAGCACGTCCGGCTGGCATTGATTTGTTACCAACCCAAATTTTGCCTCCCAGGAAGGTGCCGGTTGTCAAGATGACTGCTTTACATTGGAACCCTACACCAAAATAAGTTTCAACACCGATGACTTCACCGTTAGTACCCAGAACCAAATCTGTTGCCATACTTTCGCGGATTGTCAAGTTGTCTTGATTCTCAACAATATTTTTCATCACCGCTGCATATTCGCGCTTGTCTGTCTGGGCGCGTAATGCCCAAACAGCAGGCCCCCGTGAAGAGTTGAGGATACGTTTTTGCAAGTAGGTGCGGTCTGCTACTTTACCAATTTCCCCGCCGAGTGCGTCTACCTCATGGGTCAATTGGGATTTCGCCGGGCCACCCACTGCTGGGTTACAAGGTTGCCAAGCGATTTTATCCAAATTGAGCGTCAATAACAGGGTACGACAACCGAGGCGTGCAGAGGCGAGAGCTGCTTCGCAACCGGAGTGACCTGCACCGACGACTATGACATCAAAAGCGTCTTGGAATTCAACGGAATTGTGCATGGTCATACTTACAGGATCGGCAAGCTTAGAGTTCTTTTCAATTTTAACTGTTCCAGTGGTTTCATGGATGTAACTTTCTGATAAAAAAGTTATCAAACTTACTAGTACTCAATTAAAAGTAAGGTTCCATTTTTTAAGTTTAGTAGTAAGTCAAAAATCTCATCTTTTTAAAATTTGTGACAACATTCCGGTTTTTCGATCGCAGCTATTGTTCAGAGCGTTAACCCAGCACAAATTAATTTATAACGGGCATGTATTAAATATTTTATCTAATTTCGATTAAACAATCGTTTAATGTCGATAAACTATCTGTGATTTTAAGTCATGAATAATCAATACCGCCTAAAACATTCTTAATTTTATTCTTAAATCACCAAGCAATTATTTAAAATGAAACTCACCCTCAGAAATCAAAAAAATATTGCTAGGTTTATTAGAAAGACAAGTTTCATCAGTATCGTTATATTGATGATCTTTGTATTAGTCGCTAGCAATGAGATTACCCACCACAAAGTTGTTATAACTGCTCAACCTTTACAAGGATGCTTGAGTAATAATTCATTACCTTGTATAAATACCTCTAAAAATACAACATCAGAACCATTTATTCCCGACCCAAAATTAAATGCTCAACAGCGTTTTTTATCTGCGATCGCTAGAAAATTACCCACAATTCCCCAGCCTGGTACTTATGAATATACTTTGCTGCGAAGCTATGGTGCAGTATTCGTAAATCCCGACATTGGGATTAAACTACCGCCAAAAGATATCTTTGCTAATGAACAAGAAACCCAAGAGTTTCAAGCTACTTTTACAATGGGTCATGTTGATGGCACTAACGACTGTTATTTACAAAAATCGGCGGCTGATGCTTTAAACAAAGCACGAATTCAGCAACAAATTCCGCTAAAATCTGGTTATGGTTCTGGTGATTGTACTCGCACTTTCAACACGAATTTAAGATTTTGGCACAAATATGCTAACGATCGAGTTTTAGCAAAAGTTCAACAAGGTAAAGATACAAAAATTCTCGGTTTAGTTGCACCCCCCGGAACTTCACAACATCTCTGGGGATTAGCCATTGATTTACGCGTAGGTAGTAAAGAGCAGAGAAAAGCTCTTAATCAAAATGGTTGGTTTCAAACTGTAGAAAACGATGTTCCACATTGGACTTATGTCGGTCTATCTGAAGAGAATTTACCTTTGTTTGGTTTTAAAAAACAAGCTATTCGAGGCATTACTTATTGGATGACGCCGCTTTGATTTTTCAATAGGATGAAAACTTGGAAATACTAACCTAAAAGATGTATTGTCAGGAATTTAGCTATGCCAAATGAAGCTGCTAACCAGGAGCAAAACTTCCTAATTGATTTATTAAGAGCTACTTATCAAAATCAGGAAGTATATCTAATTCTGCAACATAACTTAAGTAAACTCAACAATGATTTAGCTTTAATGCTGCGAAAATTTAATATTTTTATCTTTAACCTAATTATAGCGGTTATCGATTGGATAAGAACACCAAAGTCCTTGCTGTAAAATCATTTCAGCAAAGTTTTTGTATCTCACTCAACTACACACCGTTATATGCCAGAAACTTAATAACTTTTTATGGAGGATTAAATCCAAATTTTCCTATAGCGTAGACGCACAGCACAAAGCCGGAGACGTTTCTGTTGCTCCGGTCTTATCGTTATATATTGCAACCTAGATGCAATCAAATTGCTCTTCTAGTTTCAGCAAAATATTAATTAGAAAATGGATTTATTATTACTTCACTTCGCTGGGTTCAAATTTAGTTACCTTACCTTTTTTAATCGCTACAATCACATCGTAATGCGAACAGTAAGCGAATGTGACATCATTAGCTTTGTTATAAAGGTTAACTACATGACCTGCACCACCTACTTGGATACCGATTGGTTCCAAGTCAGCAAAGAAGAAACGACGTAGTTGATCGCCACTACCAATTTGACCTTTACTCTTAGTAAGCAAGTCTAGTTTTTGTGCTATAGACATTTCTTCGGCTGCTGATGCCTGCACTAATGAAGGATTGATCGCCTTTAATGGTACGTCCCAAACTGTGAAAAAACCAACCAAGGCTACGCTTGTAAGTAAGGGTACAAGTTTCATTTGTTTCTTCTCTTCTTTGTTTTATCCTGAACATCCCAAGCATCTCAGGTGGCAGTGAGAGCTTATTGAAACTAAGCCACTATTTTCATGAATTTATCCTTGGAGAAAATTTAGTTAATTCTCAGCATTTTCTCAGCTAATCATGGCTGCCCAAAGTCACAGGATAATTTAAGTATTTTCTCAACAAAACCTCATTTTGAAGTGCGTGAGGGGAACTTAATATGATGAGCAATGCTTTCATTGCAGTGATGTTATTGTGACTAGACCCAAAAGACCACATCGCCAAATCTATAGAATTTCAGGACAAACATATCTTTGGCTAGCAATGCTAATTTTTGGAGCATCTAGCGCTGTTACCCGAAAACTAACAGAAATTGGTGCTCAACATTTTATCAGCAATGCCTACGGCGGCAAGCTACGCAATCCGATTTCTTTGTGTAATGTTTTATTTGTGGGAAACCTTTGCGCTTTGATACTTCTGATCCTAATCTATGGGCGGCAATGGAACAAAGCTACTTTGAAGCAACTCTCAAGGAAGGATTGGGTCAGTCTAACAGCAGTGGCTATTTTATCAGGAGCGTTAGCCCCTGGTTTAATTTTCCAGGCACTGGCAATTACAGGGGTGAACAATGTCATCTTGGTGGGACGCTTGGAACCGCCTCTAACTTTGGCTTTATCAGTCTGGTTATTGAGAGAACGGGTAAATATTTGGGAATTTATTGGTGCGATTGCAGCTTTTGTTGGCGTTATCCTAACTATTATCCTTCAGCCTTCAACAGAAACCATGATGAATATGGGAGGTTTCGGTTTAGGCATAGGGGAATTTTTGGCCGCAGTAGCATCTGTAGCCATAGCCGCTTCTACGATTATTAGTAAGAAACACCTTTCGCAGATTCCTTTGGGAATCTATAGCATTTTTCGGACTGCACTTGGGACTGTAATCTTTTTCTTCATTGCTTTAGTTCTCTATGGCAAGGATCATTTTGCTGATGTTCTCTCACCATTCTTGTGGCAGTGGATGTTTCTTTATGGCGGGTTGATTGTGGTGGTAGGTCAGTCTTTTTGGGTTAAAGGCTTGAAAACTTCCACTGTATCTACAGCTTCCCTAATTAGCTCATTTGGCCCAATTGTGGGAATTATAGCAGCCTATTTAATTTTGGGTGAAGCCCCTACCCGACCTCAATATATTGGCGGTAGCTTGATTTTAGGAGGTATATTCTTGAGTCAAGTTGGTACCAGGCGTCAGACTTCTAGCGGCAAGGTAAATTCTACTCCAGCACAGCAACAGGTAGAAACTGGTATGGGATTCAAAGGGATTTGAAGGATGAAAATTCTAGATCGCTAAAGATGTGATTTATCGCCGTCAAGACAAAAGACTGAATATTGTAGAGACGGCGATTCATCGCGTCTCTTACCTTAACCGAACAGTATTGCAAGTAAACCACCCATCCCAAATAAATGAAACCCTTGCGGTATATAAATTACAAATTACAAATACAAATACAAATTACAAATTCTGCACAGCGGTAGTAGTATGTCAAAATAAAAATACCCGATACATCAAGGTGAGCGATCGCTCCCAAAGCTAGATTAAAGGATTGACCTGAGCAATGGCAGACCCAACCAATCACAATCAAGCGGGAGAAGTAGCTCCCAGCACTGTTGACAAGCAAGCTCCCAGTGTGGCTGAAGAACACGCTCCTAGTACAGACTCACCCGAAGCCACAGATATTCCTACTGCCAACGCGCCAGATCCTAAAGCTGCAAACTCCGAAGATAGTCCCAAAGCTGCTAAACCAACTGCTGTACCACCCAAGCGAGAAAAACCCGCAGCCGCAGCTAAAGCCACAACAGGAGAAAAACCTGCCGCTGACGCAACAGCAGAAAAACCCGCCGCAGCTAAAGCCGCCAAAAAGGAAAAAGCCCCATCTGTTGAAGATAAGCCATTTGTAGAGTTCATTGAGCAAGACTACTTGCCAGCTTTACAAAAAGCGATCGCTCAAAAAGGCGTGCAAGATTTACAGGTGTCTTTTGCCAAGCAGAAGTTGCCAATCACTGGCTTTGAATCTGCCGAAGAATGCTGGCAAATTATCGGCAGTTGGTCAGAAATTGGTAAGCGTCAATTTAACCTGTATTTCCCCGATGAAGATATTCAAGGAAAAAAGGGATTTTCTTGTAATGAAGGCAAAAAACCTAGCACTCTTGAGTCATTCTTAATCGATGAGCGCAAAATTACCCTCGATTTGTTGGTATTTGGCTTAGTTCAGCGTTTAGACGGTCAAAAGTGGTTAGGTAGAAATTAGTCATTAGTCATTAGTCATTAGTTTTTAACAAAGGACAAATGACTAATGACAAAGGACAAAGGACAAATGACTAATAATTAAAGTTCGTGAAAATGGTAGGTAACGGCTCCAGTATTGGGGTCGTTATCAATTTTCACATAACCTGATTTGTACATCTCTTTGAGAGTAGCTTCCACTTCAGCAAAGCTGGCTCCTGTAAACTTCACCCCTTGAGTGACAGTTAAAATACCACCCTTGCTTTCCGCTGCTTCAATCAGTTTCATCATGAGTTGGTTGCCTGTTGGACGATGGACTTGAGAAGCAACTACTGCTTGATTCAACGGCACACCAAAGGGAGATACACCCGCTTTTAATCTCAGGTTATGTTCGTATTCGTCAACCATATTGGGGATAAAGAACAAATCCACAAACTGCCCTATACCAAACACGCCACCAGTCAACAGCCATAACAAACCAGTTCCGATCTTGCCATTGTAGAAACGCTGCAATCCTCCCACCCCCATAAATCCGACTGCACACAAGATATAAGAGACAAGAAGTCGGTCTTTATGCTGCTGATTGTTTTCAAGATTCATCTTGTTTTCAACCTTTTGGATTTACTCTTGTTGTTTAAAATGGTTTTTTCGGACTATTTTTTATACCAAGTTCTAATAACTAGACTTACTTCTTGCACCAGTTGCTTTCTAACAATTTTCGTAATAAACAATGCGTTATTATTTGAAGTTGTCGGCATTGTCTAATCTATAGTTATTGATAAAGATGCAAAAAATAACTAAAGTACTTAGATTTATTCAGTAATTATGCTAGTCATGGATTGTTAATTTTAAGATGCCCAACGTATTAATAGAACCCCATGAATTTATTGTAGTAACAACCACAGAAAATTACTGAGATAGTAGTGCTTTGAGAATCAAGAGGTGAGTGCTACTCCACTTAAACGAGATAATGCTGCTTGCTGAACTATATTTATTTGACTACCAATCCGCGATTTTTGATTCCGTAAATATTGAATGATTGTTGCAACTCTTAATGTTTTGCTTATAAATTTCTCACCCGCACCTTGGTAGACTGAACTTTATACAATTGGATTATTGTGGGCTGTTACGGTTTCCCAGAGCATTTCTGGTGAAGCAGTCCGGTCTTCTCCCAAAGGGAGAGGCTCACACCAACAGGGTTTTCCACGCCACTTGCTCCACTTGGGGAGACCCCAAGACCGCAGTGGCTCCCCGGAACTGCCGTTACCGTGGCGGTAGGGACGTAAGAGCGTCACCTGAAAGGTCTACTTAAGATAATAAAGACGAAAGAGAAATCAAGACATGGTAGATTCCCTCAAAAAACCAGGCTTTGAAGAAATCCGGCCAGGGATTAAAGTCCCGGCAAAAGAAACCCTGTTAACACCTCGGTTTTATACTACCGATTTTGATGAAATGGCACGGATGGATATCTCCGTCAACGAAGACGAGTTACAAGCCATTCTCGAAGAGTTCCGCACTGACTACAACCGCCACCACTTTGTTCGGGATGCCGAGTTTGAACAATCCTGGGATCATATTGACGGGGAAACTCGCAAGTTATTCGTTGAATTTCTAGAACGTTCCTGTACAGCAGAGTTTTCCGGCTTTTTGCTGTATAAAGAACTTGGTCGTCGCTTGAAAGGAAAAAGCCCTGTTTTGGCAGAGTGTTTTAACCTGATGTCAAGGGATGAAGCGCGTCACGCTGGCTTTTTGAACAAAGCTTTGTCCGACTTTAATATGTCCCTAGATTTAGGGTTTTTGACTAAGAGTCGCAGTTATACCTTCTTTAAACCGAAATTCATCTTCTACGCTACTTATCTTTCTGAGAAGATCGGTTATTGGCGCTATATTACCATTTATCGCCATTTAGAAACACATCCCGAAGATCGGGTTTATCCAATCTTCCGGTTCTTTGAGAACTGGTGTCAGGATGAAAACCGTCACGGCGATTTCTTTGATGCGATCATGAAATCTCAGCCGCAAATGTTGAATGATTGGAAAGCACGGCTATGGAGTCGGTTCTTCCTATTATCAGTGTTTGCGACCATGTACCTCAATGACATCCAACGCAAGGACTTTTATGCCACCCTTGGATTGGATGCGCGAGAATACGATATCCATGTAATTAAGAAGACCAACGAAAACGCAGGTCGGGTGTTCCCGTTGATGCTGGATGTAGAGAATCCAGAGTTTTATGAGCGGTTGGATGTTTGTATAAGCAATAACGAGAAGTTGGGTGCGATCGCTAACTCCAGCACTCCCAAATTCCTGCAAATCTTCCAAAAACTGCCGCTTTACATCTCCAACGGCTGGCAGTTATTGCGGCTGTACCTGATGAAACCGATTGATACTGTTTCTGCTCAAGGGGCAGTTCGTTAATTTATAAAAGGTTTGTGAAAACTTTGGTGGTTCTGCTGGTTGCAGAGCCACTTTTTTTGTCCTTTTTCCAAGCCAATGATTATTGATATGTCAAACAATTAGTAGTGCGCTCGCTAATTTATTAGCAGGCAAAAATCGGAGATAGTTGCTTAGGTGTAGTTTTGTAGTAGATACCTTGAGTTAAGCTGATTTTTCCATTCTGATTAAGTTTGGAGTCAATATTTGATGCTTGGCTGCTTCTGCCTCGTAACATCTGAGAATCAGTGATGTCAGCTTATCTAAATCACTGATAGAGGAAATAATTACTTTTGATGCGGCATCTCCCAGAGAAGCTGTTACTTCCTGCACTTCAAAGTTTGAAGCTAGAGATTTTACTTCATCTACACTTAGTCGAACAATAAAACTTTTTTTCTGCGAAGACAGATATAGCCGCAGAAACCACCAAGTACTTTTGCCAACAAGATTGATACCAAAGTATGAAACAGTATCTTTGTATTGGAGTTGATAATTGTAACTCGTTGAGGTTTGCGTAATTGATTTAATTTTTTCAAAAGCTTCGATTTCTTCAGCAGTTGTTACTACTTTTGATTCTTGAGGATCTGGTTGTATATCCCCTGCTTCAATATCTATGTCTATTGGAGTTTCAACAGGCTGATCTATTACTGGAGTAAGTGAGCGAGTCATTAACTCTACTAAACTTCCCTGAATCGACTTTTTAACAATTGGTTTGAATTTATCAATAATTTTACCAGTAATTCGACCTTTAATTTCATAACTAGGAGCAACTGTACCAAGTTCAGTCACTAAAAAGCGAACAAATTCTTCAGAAGGAGAACGTAAAAGATTTCCTATAAGTTGAGTCATGCCTTTTACATAAACCATTTCCTCAGCATGGTTAGTAATAGCTGTAACCTCAAAATTATCACGGTGAAAGAATTTGAGGTTATCAATATCTTTGGTATCATATTCCAGGATGTTAAAAGTAAAAAATGGCTCCTTGTCCATGACATTTGTTTCACGCAAGTCTGTAAAAAAACGGTATTCAATACCGTTAGTGACGATAGCTACTTTTGTTGTCGAAAGTGCATTAAAATATCTGCTCAATTGTCCATCATGTGCCTCAGCTTTTTGACCACGGGCTTTTGCTTCTACGAGCATAACTTTAGTACCGTTAATAGCTAAGGCGTAATCTACCTTTTCAAACTGCCCTGCTTTTTTGATAGCAAAATCTGCCACGTATTCCGGTATTACTTCACTAGGATCGTAGACATCGTAGCCAAGAACACTCAAAAAAGGAACAATCAGTGCCATCTTAGTAGATTCTTCACCAACAACTTGGTCAGCCCGCTTACGCACTTGTTCAGATAGCTTGGTAATATCTTCAGTGAATGCCATCTTGATTGCTCCAGGTAGATTGGTGAGTATTGATAGGTTTTTTTGTAAAATAAGAGTGATTGTAAGGTGACGTAGTAGATTTGGATTGAAAGTGTTAGTGCGATCGCCTTTCTTATCACTCCTATAAAAGTATTCCCAAATAAGTACCAGCCTGTAACACTCATGACTTGTTCACAGGTGCAATGGCATCAGTAATGAATAAAAATAAATCAGAATGATTTTTTATGAAGCTTCAGCCTCTGCGAGACGCGCAATGGGCAGACCAAAATATTGCTGAGTGAATGAATTTTACTTTTTACTCAGCAATATTTTGGTGAGAAAGGTTTTCGTGAGTTTCTACGGATATAACAGAAGCCGACATTAGGATACACTGGCATTTAAATACACCGGAAGTTCATCAGCGACTTAGTTTGTCGCTTCTGGTGACTTCCTAGTATCCTATTGCTTTTGGCTGTATGAAACTTACTCTAATCTACGGTAAGTCTCCCTGAAGAAGGTTTTTAGCATCTAAAACGACTACCACTGTTTTGAGGCTATAGCCTTAGAATATTTACAAGCTTTACTTACGAATTAGCACTCTCTAGATAAAAGTACCATTTTTGCTGTGTAAGCTGACATTCTACCTGTTTCATCCAGATTTGTGTAGCTTATTAACAAATCAACGGATTCATTAATATTAAGCCTGCTTTACTATTTAGTTTCTTAGCCAGACCTATTAGACAGCTAGAGTGTTCATTTCACTTTGTTCAATAGCTTTTAGCCCTTATCGCTCCCATGCTGACCCATCACCGCAAGCCCGTGTGCTTATCACTGATTTCCACTGACCTACCGATCTGGTCTGTTGTCGAAACTGCCGCGACATTGTATCAAAAAGATACCGATCGATTTCATTTACTGATGACCGCACCGCCTTTAATTAGCTGCGAAGTAGAGAGTGTCATAAGTCCAGAAGACACACTTCCTCAAAGCAAGAGCAAAGCTTACGCCCCTAACAGTCCCAGAATTTTGTGGCTGGAGATTTCCCCTTACCGAGTCATCATGACTATGCAAGGTAACGCTCAAGTGAGTTACCGTCACTTTTGGGAACAGGGTGTCTATGGCATTAGTCGCTATTGGTTGCCAACTGAGTCATTGCAACCTAACGATCCGATACGTTTACGAAATTTTACTCGTAGCCTAACTCTCAACGGACATCCTTTGCCGGAGAATTTGCGACTGGAATATGAATTGTGGGCAGAAAAAGTCCAATTAGGATGCTACATACTGAATTTGGAAATTAAACATTGATAGGTGTGGGGAGTGAAGAAGATAACAGCTTACAGGGTATAGATTATTCCCTATCACCTGTCACCTGTCACCTCTCCCCTAATCTCAATTCCCAATCCCTCTTAACCAAAATAACTGGGTTGGTTTCCAGGTTTCCATTTAATATTGCAACCAACACTCGGCTTTTGCTCACTTGTAACAGGTTTACCCGCTAGCACTGCTTCAATGGCTGCGCGTAAATCTGCACCTGTTACAGGTTTACCGTTACTGGGGCGGCTATCATCTAATTGTCCCCGATAAACAAGTTGGCGTTGATCGTCAAATACAAAAAAATCTGGTGTGCAAGCTGCTGTGTAAGCCTTTGCCGTTTCCTGGCTCTCGTCGTAGCATAAGGTAAAATTTAAACCTTGTTCTGTGGAAAAGGCTTGTAACGACTCTGGCGCATCATCTGGGTAATTCTTTGCATCGTTAGCACTAATAGCAACGATCGCTAAATCACCTGTAAAATAATCTCTTCCTAACTGCACTAATTCGTTTTGGACGTGTTTTACAAACGGGCAATGCCGACAAATAAACATTACCAATAGTGCTTTTTTTTCTGCAAAGGTAGAAAGTGAAGTTGCCTTTCCAGATACTACTTCCGGTAGATTAAAATCTGGCGCTTTAGTGCCTAGTGGCAACATAGTTGAAGTAGCTAAAGCCATAGTTCACCCAATATTTTTACGCTGATAACTAACGGCTTTTGTTATCAGTATATTTTCACTTTAGCACTAAGTTTTCCATAAAATAAGAGACGGTAAATTTACCGTCTCTTACATTTTTTGAGATTTATTTTAAATAAATTAGTTTTTACAGACTTGCCAAAACACCAACAATACCGTGTCCTGTGAATACTTCTAATGCTATGAGAGAGACAAAACCAATCATTGCTAACCGACCGTTGAGCATTTCTGCATAGGGAGTGAAACCAGTGCGATCGCCTTGCTCATCTATATAAACTTTTGGCTCGATCGCAAAGTTGTTCAGTTTGCCTTGGTCGTCAATTATAGCAGTGTTTGTACGCATGGATTTTTCCCTGTCTTCGTCTTTATGTAAATAACTGTAACAAAGTTATTAATATTTGTAAAGTATCTTAATCTAATCACGTAGTAGTCCAAGCAAGCCAGAGAAAAGATATGATGATGAATCGAGTTCAAAGCCATGTCTAAGCAACAGGCTCCGCTCCTTGTGCGTAAGCACTTTCAATCACGGTAGTTTCTCATGGGGGAAACCTCCTTAGTGTGAGCCTCTCCCTTTGGGAGAAGAGCGAACTACCTCACAAATCCATTCCCCAACAGCTAATGCATCGATTTCGAGTAGAGGTTATTGCCAAAACACCAAACCCGCAGCAGGTGATTTATGCCGCAATGCACCAGGACTATACTGATGGGTTCGTGTTTGATGAGCGCGACTTGTGGCCCTCGGAGTCACAAAGCGGCGAAGTTATTGTTAAGCGGCTTTTAGCGGGTGAGAGGGGACACTATGGGCCTTTAGAGCATCCCCAGATTGTTTTCAACTGTGGCTACTTTCCCCACAGCGTAATGCAGCAGGCGCGGACTCATCGCGTTTCTGTATCATTTGATGTGCAATCTTTTAGATATACAGGCAACCAATTTATTGACGTAGTAGAAGGCAAGAAAGACATAGAAGATGTTTTTTATCTACGTCCCGTTGGTTATTACACTGATAGACAAGGCAAAAAGTATCACTATTCACCAGAGCAACGAACAGCAGATTTGGAGTGGTGTTTAGAAGCAGCTAAACGATATAAAGCTGATTTTGAGAGTGGAATGTCTGAAGAACACGCCAGAGGTAAAGTGCCTTTTGACTATCGCCAGCATTTTGTAGTTAGTTTTAATTTAAGGTCTTTCTTGCATTTTTGCGACCTGAGAAATAAGAAAGATGCTCAACTTGAAATTCAAAAGTTGTGTGAAATGATGTGGCCTCATTTTGAAGATTGGGCACCTGCGATCGCACAATGGTATGAAAAGCAGCGTCTAGGTAAAGCCAGGTTAGCACCTTAGATAATGGCTGAAAGTTGACATAATTTGCGGTAGGATAAGGCGAAGCGATTATCCTCGGATTTATTGGGTTTGATTTAGGGCGATCGCATCTATTTTTTTTGATGAACAAAGCTGTCGATATTAGCACTAAAAAATTAATCAGCCTTGCACCAAATAATTGGGCAAAATGGGTGACAGGAATTTCCGACATTGTTACAGGCGAAATCTTAAATACAGAATTCCAATGGATTAGCCGACAAAGCGATGTTGTAATTCAGGCTGAAAGTCCCCAATACGGGAAATTTCTCATCCTCAATGAGTTACAATTACGCCACACATCAGAAATGCCGCGTCGGATGCGTGCTTATGCTGCTCTTGCGGAAGAGAAATATAAACTACAAACTTACCCTGTACTGATAAATATTCTCAAAATCAGCAACAGCGAAATACCTACAAGCTTTGCATCCAATTTTATCGGGTTAAGGGCAATTCAAGATTACCGCGTAATCAACCTTTGGGAAGTTGACGTAAATATTGCTTTTGAGACGCCGTTACCGTCGCTGCTTCCCTTTGTACCAATTCTCAAAGGCGGAGAAAACGAGTCTACAATTAGGGAAGCATTGCGAATGCTGCGTGCTGATGAGCAATTAAATCAACTTGAGACAGTTCTGGCATTTTTTGCAACCTTTGTATTAGAAAGTACTTTAGTTCAGGAAATCATGAGGTGGGATATGACAGTCTTAAGAGAGTCACCTTGGTATCAAGAAATTTTACGTGAGGGAGAAGCACGAGGACAAGCAGAAGGAGAAGCACGAGGAGAAGCACGAGGAGAAGCACGAGGAGAAGCACGAGGAGAAGTACGTGGAATAATCTCTAGCATTGAAACAAGTTTAGAGGCGAAATTTGGCAGCGATGGTTTGGAGTTGATGTCGCAAATTTCGCAAATTTCTGACTTAGAGCAATTGAAAGAGATTTTACGCAGAATTGTTGTAGCAAATACAATTCAAGAGTTACGGAATGTTTTGTAGGATAAAGCGATCGCTCCAACTCCTGCCTGAGAGCTAGAATATGATGAAAGTTTAGACTATAAAATTTTCGAGTTATTACACTTAAAATTTTAATGAATGTCTGCAAGAGATATTTTTCATAATTTAGTTAGATTGGCTTTGCAAAAAGATGGCTGGACAATTACACACGATCCACTGTCTATTGATTTAGCAGATGGACAATTGCAAATCGATCTGGGTGCAGAACGGTTAATTGCTGCCCAAAAACAAGACGAAAGAATTGCTGTAGAAATCAAGAGTTTTGTTGCTCCTTCTGCGATTTCTGAGTTTCATACAGCTTTAGGACAATGTTTAAATTATCGAGTAGCACTAAAACTAAAAGAACCAGAGCGAGTTCTCTATTTAGCTGTTCCGCTAGCAACTTATGAAGATTTTTTCTCACGGCAATTGCCACAACTGAGTATTCATGAATATCAATTGAAACTGCTAGTATTTGACCCGGAAAATGAGGTAATTGTACAATGGATAAACTAGCAAAGTATAGAGAAATCATCCAGCAAGTTTTGGCAAATCATGCTCAAATTAAACCTGCCTATGGTGAAATCGAACGGCAAACTATTTTTGATGTACAACAAGATCATTATCAAGTTGTGAATACGGGTTGGGAAAATCGTCGTCGGGTTTATGGCTGTTTAATTCATCTAGATATTCGAGATTGTAAGATTTGGATTCAGTATGATGGAACTGAGATTGGCGTGGCTAATGAATTAATAGAATATGGTATTCCTAAGCAAGATATAGTACTGGCTTATCAGCCTCCTTATATGCGAAAGCTGACAGAATTTGCAGTGGGATAAAGCAAGCGATCGCACTTCGATTTTTGGGTATGATTTAGAGCGATCGCACAATGTTATGAAAAGCAGTGTCTAGATAGAGCGAGATTAGATTTTTACTAGTTACGTTACAATTTAAAACTCAAACTTTTATTTTGAATGCCTTAGACTTTATCCAGCGTAACAATTTCTAGGTGAGCTAGTATTTGCACTGCTACATTACGTAGCTTATAGCACAATTTTTCTTTCTGAATTCTGTTTGATAGACTAAGGTTACTAAATATAACAGTATAATAGATGACAGTTTTTTAAGCTTGACAAAAAGATGAGTGTTATCCCGTTTATATTGGATGGTAGTAACAGAACTGTAGTGGAAACTGCGGAAGAATATGAAAAAGCTGGTGGTCTTGAAGGAAACGTAATATTTATACAAAATCTTGATGCCAAACAAATTCGTAATACAGACTCTAGTAATGTAACTTACGATTTAAAAGTTGGCGATGAATACAGGGATCATAGAGAATCAGGTAAAACTGATTTATTAGATAATGGCAGAATATCTCTACAACCAGGAGCTACTGTAATTATTGAGACGGCCGAAGCGTTTAAATTGCCTAAATCTAGATTTGGTCATATAGTTCCAAAAGTATCTCTTTTACAAGATGGTTTATCTAATACCAAAAGTGTTGAATGTTAAGAAAAATCCGATAAAAATAACCCAAAATATGGTAAT
>NZ_JABXKN010000073.1:0-40231 GCF_017115065.1 Nostoc sp. JL23 | reverse complement strand
TGGCTTAGTTATGTACGGGCTGATTACCGTGATTCACTAAGCAACGAATCGCACATAACCTTTCCATACATTCCCAAACCTGGAATACCAATTATTATCCGATTCTCACTCGTACTTTATTCCTACGTGCTTCCCATTTATAACCAAATATTATTTTTACGCAACTTCCTAACTGTTGAAGATAAGTCGGATTATTGTGTTGCAGTCGATATCTGAGGTGTAGATAGTAAATTCGTGATAATTAAAGCCAAACAAATATTAAAAATAAAAAATCTTGTCATCTTTTCAGACCCAACTCCCAATTCTTCTGGAGCGACTCTGCGCCTCTGCGTGAGAGAAAAAATAATGTAGGGGCGGACAGCCGCCCACCCCTATAAAAATCAGGTAACACCAAAAACAATCACTAAGCCCAAAACTGCCCCAAACACAATCAAGGCATAGAATTGAGCGCGACCGTTTTCTAGGTACTTCAGACCTTCACCACTAACAAGGGTGAAAAAGCCTGTGAGGTTAACAGCACCATCGACAACGCGGAAGTCAACTTCCATAACTTGTCTAGCTAGGCGACGCAAGCCGAGGACAAAAACCCGATGGTAAATGTCATCAAAGTACCACTTATTAAGGGATAACTCGTAAAGTGGTTTGATTTGAGCAGCGATCGCAGCCGGGTCAATTTTACGGCGCAAATACATTAGCGAAGCTAAGGTAATCGCAACCAAGGAAATTCCCACTGAGGCACCCGCCATGATGTAGAATTCCGTCGGATTGAACTCGGAAGCCTTTTCTATAACTTCGGAGAGAGTTTCGCTAGGAGGAAAGATAAACTCTTCAAAATAATTGGCGTAGGGAGTTCCCACCAAACCAATGAAAATCGAAGGCACAGCCAAAAATACTAATGGCAGAGTCATTGTCCACGGCGATTCGTGAGGCGAGTCGCTGTGATGTCCGTGGGAGTCATGAGAGTCATGGGAGTCATGGTGTTCACCAGTGGCAGCCAATTCTCCTTTCTTCATTGCCCCAGGCCCAAAATTTGGGGCTAGTTCTTCTGACTCTAACTCCAGAACAATTGTCGCCGCCTTCTTGAGTTTTTCCTTGATTTTCTCGTCAGTACCCCGGAATTTGCCTTCAAATGTCGAGAAATACATTCTAAACATATAGAAAGCCGTAATCCCGGCAGTTAGCCAGCCGATGAACCAGAGGAGTGGGTTAGCTTCAAAAGCCTTCCCTAGAATTTCATCTTTTGACCAGAAACCAGCAAAGGGTGGAATACCAGAAATTGCCAAGCAACCAATTAAGAAGGTAGTTGCTGTGACAGGCATATACTTTCGCAGTCCACCCATCAAGCGCATATCTTGCGCTAAGGCGGGGTCGTGTCCAACAACACCTTCCATACCGTGAATTACGGAACCTGAACCCAAGAACAGCATCGCCTTGAAATAGGCGTGGGTCATTAGGTGGAATAGTCCAGCACTGTAGGAACCTATTCCCATTGCCATCACCATGTAACCAAGTTGGGAAATGGTGGAGTAAGCCAAGCCCTTTTTGATGTCGTTTTGGGTAATGGCAATGGTTGCCCCCAAAAACGCCGTAAACGCCCCAGTAAAGGCAATGACATTCATTGCGGCTGGAACGTCTTCAAATACTGGGTACATCCGGGCAATCAGGAAAACACCCGCCGCCACCATTGTTGCCGCGTGAATCAAGGCAGAAATGGGGGTGGGGCCTTCCATTGCGTCTGGTAGCCAGACATGGAGAGGGAATTGGGCTGATTTTGCAACTGGCCCTAAGAAAACTAAAATCGCAAACAGGACAGCGAGAAAATTGCTGATAGAACCTGATTCTACGAGTTGAGCGAGGCGATCGCCCATGATATTAAAATCAAAGCTTCCTGTTGCCCAGAACAGGCCCAGAATGCCGAGTAACAAACCAAAGTCGCCTACTCGGTTGGTAACAAACGCTTTTTGAGCGGCATCGGCTGCTGACTTGCGATCGTACCAAAAACCGACCAGCAAGTAGGAACACATCCCGACCAGTTCCCAGAATATATAAATCTGTACTAGGTTGGGGCTGACCACCAGACCTAACATTGAGGAGCCAAACAAACTGAGATAGGCGTAAAACCTCACGTAGCCCGGATCGTGAGCCATGTAGCCATCGGTGTAAACCATGACTAAGCAGGCTACCGTTGTGACAATCACCAGCATTAGGGCTGTTAGGTGGTCAATAGTGTAGCCCATGCTCAGGTGAAAATTACCTGCTGCCGCCCACTCAAAGGTGCGGAGATAAGGCGCGTGTCCTTGAATTTGACTCCATAACAAGGCAAACGACAGCCCCATAGCTGCTGCCATCATGGAGATAATCACCACAGCGTTAAGCTGCCGTAGGCGGTTTGTCACCTGATTCAACGAGATTAACCCTAGACCGACCAGCATCGCCCCAAAAAGAGGGAATACCGGAATCAGCCAGGCATACTGATAGATTACTTCCATCACTGACGCCTACTTTTAGAATTCTTGATTAGCGTGTCGAAACTGTTAATAATTGTGACACACACCCTTTAGGATAAAATAACCCACCCAAGGCTGATTGGGTGGGGTATTAAGCATGGTTTTAGATTTGGTCATTTGTATTGGTCATTTGTCATTGGTCATTTGTCCAATGCCCTATGCCCCATACCTAATATCCATCAGGCAGATCGACATTCTAAGTCCACTGTTTTTGAACTTTTGTGGATTTTGGGATAATTGCTGTAGCTGGCTTTAATCTCTTCTAAAGCTAGACGCAAATCTTCTCTGCCACGAAAGCATTCCAAGCGATGGCGAATAGTGCCATTTTCAATCAATAGTAAAGTGGGTAGTGATTTTAGCCTATAGGTAGTAGACAATTTAAAATTTTGATCGGCGTTAACCCCGACTAATTTAATTTCATCTCCGCACAGGGCTTGAAATTGTAACAATAGTGGGTGGATAACTCGACACAAGCCACACCAAGGGGCTTCAAAGTTAACTAAAACAGGAATAGGAGATTCTAAAACTTCTTGAGTAAATGTCCGCTCACTAACCGACAACACCATGACGCCTCTTGGATTATAAGGTTTTTATATCAAACTAGCTATCAATACTGAACTGAGTAGTGCTGAGTTCCGAGTTCTGGTTGCTGAGTAGAAGTCCATAACTAAAGCTAGCGGATTGAATGAGGAACTCTTTTATTTTTCTTTTAGAGTAAAGCCGAGATTGGGACTAATTCCCAAGCGGTGAATACTAAGTTGCTTGCTTTTACTCAGGACTCAGGACTCAGCTACTGCTTCAGTGGAGGATTGGCAAGTCAGTAACTCCCGATAGATGCTTTCAGGGCAAAAATATTCAGGACACAAAATAATTGGCAAAAATTGAGTGCGTTAATGTGTCTCTGACAGAAAAGCCACCTTAGAAGTCGCGTTGGCTTTTTTGGATGTTCAACTCCTAATTGCCGTGGCTGCCTGGGGATTTGACTGAATTGGCCACTTTCTTTCAAGGAAAGGCAAGCAACCAACAACTACCAATATAAAATCTCAAGTTGACTGAATGCACCCTCCACTGAATAGATGTTTGAATTTATCCTACATTGATTTGGGGCAATTGATAAGCTGAAATTTCCATCTATTTCAGATTTTCTCCTGACACTGGGGATCATCTAAAGCTACCATCCTATCCTACTAGTTGCTTCCAGCAACAGAGGGTGCGACCACCAAAGCAAAACTATAAAAATGCCAACTCCCAAATAGGCAGGGCGCAGAAACTCCTGCCATTTGAGAGATTGACGTCCGTCAATAATTGCTTTAAAGGGAATAATTGAAGTCCGCTGTTTGGCAATTTCAAAAGCTTCCCCATAACGATCGCTCAGGCGGCGATCCCCATGCCAAACCCCAAACAAGTGATGCAATATCAATCCAATGGAAGTCACAAGGGTAAAGGTAGTACCCAGCCAGAGAGTGTGGGCAACACACCAAATTATTTGTCCCACCATCTGGGGATGACGAGTAATCCGAATAATTCCTGTTTCGTAGAGATGAACTTGGGGCTTTTGAATAGCAGCAATTTCTAGTAGATTGAAGGTAGCAGGATATAAAAACAAGAACGAGATTGCTGACAGCAGCCAAACTAATTCTCGCACTCCTGGCACCCCTTGTACCTGCCAAATTTGCAAACCATCATAACGGTGCCCAAAAAAGTAAATAATTAATATCACAGCCAACGGTAGGCTGACTAATGCAAAGAGAATGCGATAAAACCTTGGACCAATATATTTTTCTGCCCAAGGGCGTAAAGCAGCGCCTCCACTGTGAGCGATCGCAAAAACTATTTGTAACCCTAGTATGACAAAATGACTGGGTGTCAACCAAGAAATCAGCAGCATATACACAGGTGAAGTAATTTAAAGAAAACTGAATTCAGTACAACCAATACCACAAAGTATTCAAAAGGGGACTTTAGTCAAGATGTTGTGCTACTGTCTTTTTCGAGTCAAGCCTTCAAGTTTAATATGCAACAAATCATGTCCGGCTGATTGCTGCCAAACCGGATTTATTACGTGCATCTGCTCCTTTAAAAGTTTGTGGGTTGAGCCTTATGTCTGACCTTCCTTTCACTTTAGATCAGTTACGTATCCTGAAAGCGATCGCCCAAGAAGGAAGCTTCAAGCGTGCCGCTGATAGTCTTTACGTTTCCCAGCCCGCCGTTAGTTTACAAGTCCAAAATCTCGAACGGCAACTCGATGTCCCCTTATTTGATCGTGGAGGACGACGCGCCCAATTAACCGAAGCTGGGCATCTACTCTTAAACTACGGTGAAAAAATCCTCAGTCTCTGTCAGGAAACCTGCCGCGCCATCGAGGATTTACAAAATCTCCAAGGTGGTACTTTAATTGTCGGTGCTTCTCAAACCACCGGCACTTATCTTTTGCCCAGAATGATCGGTATGTTTCGACAAAAATATCCAGATGTGGCAGTACAATTACACGTCCACTCTACCCGACGGACTGCTTGGAGTGTCGCTAACGGACAAGTCGATCTGGCAATTATCGGTGGTGAAATTCCTGGTGAACTGTCAGAATCTTTAGAAGTTATTCCTTACGCTGAGGACGAGCTAGCGCTGATTTTACCTGTCTTTCATCCTTTTACTAAACTTGAAAAAATCCAGAAAGAAGACCTGTATAAATTACAATTCATTGCTCTAGACTCCCAATCAACTATCCGCAAAGTAATTGACCAAGTGCTAGCACGCTGTGAAATCGATACCAGACGTTTTAAAGTTGAAATGGAATTGAATTCCATTGAAGCGATTAAAAATGCTGTGCAATCTGGTCTAGGGGCTGCTTTTGTTTCAACTAGTGCAATCGCTAAAGAGTTACAAATGGGCGTTTTGCACCGTACTCCCATTGAAGGCGTTGTCGTCAAACGGACGCTGTGGCTGATTTGTAATCCCAATCGCTATAGATCCAAGGCCGCAGAAGCCTTTAGTCAAGAAATTTTGCCCCAGTTTGCTAACCCAGGATGGAATCAAGATGTGTTAAAATTAACACAAAAAAGTCTAGTGTTAACTACATTGGAGGTAGCAACACCCACGTCATCTGGCGAAGACTAAAATCAGGTTATTAGTCCCTTGTCATTTGTGCTTCGTTTTTTGTAAATGACCAAATAATTCGTAATGACGCTCCTCTGTCGCTAACTTAATTCGTAATTATGAACCCATTGTGTTCGTGCAGGGTGCTGTAGGCAAACCAAAGGTTTGACATCAGGAAAAAAGTTTCGTGTTCCCCATTAACAAATTTAGTTTATCTGTAACCTGAACTAATTACGAATTACGTAGCTTGCTTCTTGCCATTCGCGTAGCATCTCGTAGAGAAGGCAAGTATTATCAATTACGAATTATTTTGACTAATCACGAAAATGGAAGTTTACTGCACTCGTCCACGTTGTCCACGCCCACAAAACTATTTTGCCGATTTAGATGATGTTACGACACTGAAAACAACCCAGCAAAAGTATTGCACTACCTGTGGTATGCCATTGATGCTAGATGGTCGATACGTGCCAACGAAGCTACTGGGAAGGGGCGGGTTTGGAGCAGCATTTTTGGCACGCGATCGCCGAATACCGGGAATGCGTCAATGCGTGGTTAAGCAGTTTCAACCATCGGGAAATTTAACCTTAACTCAACTGCAACAAGCACAGTTGATGTTTGAGAGAGAGGCAGAAGTTTTAGCACAACTTGGTAACGAACACGAGCAAATACCAGACTTGTTTGCCTTCTTTCCAGTGATAGTTAATAGTTTGCAACCAGGACAGCAAGACCAATTTTTTTACTTAGTACAAGAATATATTGATGGGCAAAACTTAGAGGAAGAATTAGTTCAACAAGGCAAATTTTCTGAGCAGCAAGTGTTGGAGGTGCTGCAAGAAATCCTGAAGGTACTAAAGTTTGTCCATCATAGAGGCATTATCCACAGAGATATTAAACCCTCTAACATCATGCGCCGTCGCGATGGTAGACTTTTTTTACTAGATTTTGGCGCAGTTAAGCAAGTAACAAATGTTGCGCTGGGTTCTGCCGCTTCTTCCACAGGAATTTATTCGATGGGATTTGCACCGCCTGAGCAGATGGCTGGGGGTCAAGTATTCCCATCTACAGATTTATACGCCTTAGCTGTAACTCTTATTACCTTGTTGACAAATCAGGAAGCAGTTAAACTATTTGATGCCTATAGCAACCAGTGGAAATGGCGAATGCACGTAGTGCAGGCTTCGCCAACGCAAGTGACTGTTAACCCTCGCCTTGCTGATATATTAGACAAAATGCTGTTACCTGCTGCCAATCAGCGCTTCCAGTCAGCCCAAGAAGTTCTAGATGCACTTAACTCACAGCCTCTAACCCCTATACAACTTAATTCACCCTCTGTAACACTCCCGCCACAACCACCCAAAGCTTCTAGTCCCGTCGTTCCCCGTCGTCCACCAACTCAACCAGCGTTTTCTACATTGGAATTATTGGGTGGGGCGGCATTTAGTGGATTTGAGGGTGCATTGATCGCGATCGCCCTCTTCAGTCTAGTAAAAGAACCAATAGTTACTTTCAGTGTTGCATCCGTAATTTTAGGTATACTAATTTTTGCCCAAACCAGGCGGTGGATTGAAAAGTTCGATTTATTAATTATTCCCACAATTACTTTTGCGATTATTTTTTTTCTCCCTTTTTTACGAGGAGGTCTTGATCTTCCGTCAGTGGTGATTTTAGCAATTGGAGCAAGCTTAGTAGCTATTTCACTAACAGCTGTATTTCGACTTATTTATAAATTATTATCTCTCTTACTTTAAAAAACTTCTAATGCTAACAGCTACATAAATGCCTCAAAAAAAGGAACCACTTAGTCTTTTTTTAGCCGTTGTCATCACTATTGATTTAATATTTAGTGGTCTATGGTTTCTTATAGAACGGTGGGCGCAATTAAACGAAACGTATATTTAATAATAATTTAGCTCACCAAGGGCGAAAGCGTGTAGCGAGACGAAGTACGCTTTTAACCCAACATTCACCACCTAGTCGTACAGAATTCATACTGACTCCTGAATTCGGAATTATTCATAATAAATCTTTTTACTTTATTGAAACTTATTTATGTCACAAAAGAATGAAACCACAATTTTAGCTTTGGCTTTGCTGCTGACAGTTGGCATAGTTGGCGGTGGTTTTTGGTGGTTTAGTAACAATGGGGCCAAAATTGGTAATAACATCGTTCCAAATCAGGAACCAGGAAGCAATCCATCATTACAAGACCGCATTAGTTTTGGAGAAAAATCTTTTAGTCAGGGTGATATTTCTCCAGTAAAAAAAGAAGGAGTACAGGCGATCGCTGCTAAAAGCTATGATAAAGCGATCGCTAATTTCACAGCTGCCTTAAAACTCAACCGTAACGATCCAGAAACGTTAATTTTTCTTAATAATGCCCGAATCGACTCTTCCAAGAGCTATACCATCGTGGCTTCTGTACCATTTGGCACTGACCCTAATACTTCTTTAGAAATTTTACGTGGTATCGCCCAAGCCCAAAATCAAGTTAATAGCTCTGGAGGAATCAAGGGAGTATTTTTGAGGGTAGGTATAGCTAATGACGACGACAATCCAGAAATAGCCAAGCAAATTGCTTCTACCCTAGTCAGCAATTCCGAAGTATTGGGTGTCGTTGGGCCGAATACTAGCGATTCCACCTTAGCCGCAGGTACTATCTATACTTCTGGAGAACTTGTAGCTATATCTCCTACCAGCACATCTGTCAAAATTTCTAACTTTAGCCGCTACGTTTTTCGGACAGTTCCCAGTGATTTTATGGCTGCGAGAAGTTTAGCCAATTATATGGTGAGAATTTTGCAGAAAAAAAATGCAGTGGTTTTCTTTAATTCTCAGAGTAACTATAGCCAATCTTTAAAGTCGGAGTTTGTTTCATCTGTTTCCCTAGAGGGTGGACAGGTAGCCAGCGAATTTGACTTATCCAAGGCGGATTTTAGTGCAGCTAAAAGTCTAGAACAAGCAACTAAACAAGGTGCAGAAGTGTTGATGTTAGCTGCTAACACTGAAACTTTGGATAAAGCGCTGCAAGTAATTCAGATTAACCAGAAAAAGTTAACTTTGCTGGCGGGAGATGATGTTTACACCGCTAAAACTTTGGAAATTGGCAGAGAACAAGCTGTGGGGATGGTAGTAGCAGTTCCCTGGCATATTGATGGCGATCCCAAGTCAGATTTTCCCCAGAAATCGCGGCAGTTATGGGGCGGTGATGTGAGTTGGCGAAGTGCCCTTAGTTATGATGCCACTGTAGCTCTAATTGCGGCATTAGAACGTAATCCTACGCGAGCTGGAGTCCAGCAAGCATTAGTGTCATCTGACTTTTCTGCCACTGGGGCTTCTGGTACAATTCGGTTTTTAGCATCAGGCGATCGCAATGCGCCAGTCCAACTTGTAAAAATTGTTCCTGGTTCTCGCTCTCGTACTGGTTATGACTTTGAACCAGTGCGTTAATCAGCAATAAAAAATTAAAAATTAACCAATACTTAACCTGGAAAACCTCTCAAGATGGGAAATTGAGCTTTATGGGGAAAAATTTTACTGTCAATTTATTCTTACAACCACTCAAACCTTGAAATAATAGACAAATAATCCAAATGAAACTTATTATACCTTGACTTCTAAATTACTCAGAAGTTAGGATTTGCTAACAAAATCCCCGTCCTCCAAATACAATCTCAAGTAGCAAGCACTTGTCAAGTCAAGCACTTATATTGAATGGACGCGCGGGTAATTATACTATGTCCCAAAAAAATGAAACAACTATTCTTGTATTATCCATCCTAATAACCGTTGGGCTAATAGCTGGCGGTTTTTGGTGGTTTACTAGAAAATCTGGTGTCGATCTAAATACTATTAATTCTGGTAACACCAAAACGCCCCAAACTGGATCGGAACAACCCACTGGCAATACTTTCACTTCAGTCAAGGATGTTCCTACAGGATTATTCAATTACGGAGGCAGTACATCTTGGGCACCGATTCGACTAGTAGTCGATCCAGCAATTCAAGCCGCGCGGACAGAGTTACGGCTGCGCTATGTAGAACCCAGCAATGCATCGCCTGGTTCTGGTACTGGTATTCAGTCCTTGATAGACGGTCAACTAGCCTTTGCCCAGTCCTCCCGACCAGTTCTAGATCAGGAATTAAGCCGTGCCCAGCAGCGTGGGTTCAGTTTGAAACAAATTCCTGTGGCAATTGATGGTTTAGCGGTTGCAGTTAACCCCAACCTGAATATTCCAGGATTAACAGTAGAACAGTTAAAGTCAATTTACACAGGCAAAATCAATAATTGGAGCCAGGTGGGCGGCCCCAATATCCCGATCAAGCCCTATTCCCGTCGCATTGCTGATGGCGGTACTGTCGAACTTTTTGTCCAAGACATCTTGGGTGGTCAAGCTTTCAGCTCCAATGTAGAATTTATCTCCACAACCACCCAAGCCTTGCAAAAATTGGCTAATAGTCCTGGTAGCATCTATTACGCTTCTGCCCCAGAGGTGATTCCTCAATGCTCAATCAAAGCCTTGCCGTTGGGGCGCACGCAAGGGCAATACATTGCTCCATACCAAGAACCTTCTGTCCTCCCGTCTGAATGTCCTGGTAAACGGAACAAGTTGAACATTGATGCTTTCCAATCAGGAAAATACCCGATTACCCGCAATCTGTTTGTGGTGGTCAAACAGAATGGTCAGACTGAGCAGCAAGCAGGTGTCGCTTACGCCAACTTACTGCTGACTGAGCAGGGACAGCAACTGATTACCCAAGCGGGGTTTGTCAAAATTCGCTGACACCTGCAATCGCCTGTGGCGGGGTTTAGCCCATCGCACTCAAGACAGAGTGGCGGAAATCGCCGCTCTGAACTGTACCTTAACCAGCTCTATTAATCGACTCTGCTGGCAAGCAAATGAGATTATCGCCTTGAGTCAAGATTAAACCACGTTGACGCAGCTTACCCATCAAGCGGGTGACGGTGACACGAGTGGAACCAATCGCGCTACCAATTTGGGCATGAGTGAGGGGAAAGGGCAGACAATAACCGCGAATCACATCAGGATCAGTGTCGCTCATTGCTGGCTCTCCATATTCCTCAATTAACAATGTGAGAAATCCTAAGAGTCGGTCAATTGTGCGGCGTTGTCCCAAGGCACTCAGCCACAGCAGCTTACGCTGGTGCTGATACCTAAAGGCATCCATAACTTCGCGACGGAAGTGAGGCCAATTGTCTAAATCGTGCCAGTACATCCACAACACCGCAGTTTGATCGACATGGGCGTAAGCCTGGAGTGTGAATGGTGATTGAGCAACAATTTCAAATGGCTGTCCCGCTCCTACAAAACCCAAGAACGCTTCTTCTGGAGTTCTGTTGATTCGTCGAGACGTTAGCTGACTAGCAGTCGCACTAACTTGGGCGGTTCCTACCATCCGGATCGCGCCCCTTTGCACCAAATACAGCAATCCAGGCCGGGCTGGAATGCGCTCATCTTTGCTAAAGGTGCGGCAGCGATAGTGTTCTTGAGCCCAGTCAAGAATGCGTTGCCAAGTCAAAAAAGGCCGTGATGCCTCAGAAAAGGAGGATGGAGATTGCATAGGTAACAAAGAGCGTTCGGCTGAAGACAAAGACGTAAATAAAAGGGTGCAAGGAGTGTCTTTGTGTTGACGAGGCAGGCTTAACGCCTAACAGCGCCAGCCAATCCAAAGAATAGAAAGCAAATTACTCTCTACTCTTTTGTTATACTTCCTACTGTACAATGGTGGTAGTAAAGTTTACTTACTATTCATCGATTATTCATCAAATTTTATCCTCTTCTCATTTTTCTTCATCTAAATTAAATTTATACCGCAAGATAGATGACATAAATGTAACAAATATATCTTACATGACTATTTAAATAATATTACGTGTATTATAAATTACCAGTTAGCAAATATACGTCAATCAAACAGCTATTGTATAGTTATCTAATAAAATCACTAAGCATTGATACTTATAGTTCAGAAAATAGATGCATAAAAGGAGAAAAAATTCCTCTATATAAAGATAGAGATGATAAAAGAGTTTTATACACTTCAAATGTGTCACTGCGACTATCAAAATCTCAGAATCGAAAAGCGATGGAGCTTGCCAGTGCGATCGCTTCAGATTTATCAGGGATTTGTGAGGACGTTTTTAACATCCAAATAGTTCCCCCTGGTTGGATAAATTTTGAATTAACTCACTTAACCTTAGCGACTTGGTTACAAAGTCTCGTAGTCGGGAGTTTGGGGGAAGAGGGGGAGATGGGGGGCAGGGAGCAGGGAGCAGGGGGAGAAATCAATTCAAAATTCAAAATTCAAAATTCAAAATTAAATAACTTCTGTCTCCTGCCTCCTCTTTCCCAATCCCCAATGCCCAATTCATTGTTTGCTGTTGAATATACTCATGCACGCTGCTGTTCGCTAGTGCTGCTGGCTCATCGAGAGGGATTGATTAAACTTAGAGAACCAGTTCCAAATACTAGTCCAGCTTTTTGGGATGTTATCTCTCCTAACCCACTACCTTGGCTTAATTGCGACGGAATACTACGACTCAATCACCCAGATGAGCGTCGTTTAATTGGCGAATTAATACAAGTGGTAGACAACATAGAGTGCCCTGATGTTAGCGGTTCTGTGAAATGGGAAAAAGTAGCGCTGAATTTGAGCCAAGCTTTTGAAAAGTTTTGGTCTAATTGCCGGATTTGGGGTGAGGTGAAAATTATGTCACCAGAACTGGCCCAAGCTAGACTCGGATTGCTCATGGCTACTCAGTCAGTATTAAAATTTGTCCTAGAGAAAAACCTGGGGGTTTTTGCGCCCTTGGAGTTATAAATCGGTAATGTCGCTTAGGCAAAAATAAAAACTTTTTATATAGCTATTGACTCAATGCACCACCTCGGATACATTAGCAGGTGTGTGAGGAGCGAACCAGCTAGGGCACCGAGACGAAACACGGCCAGTCGTCGGTGTCCTTTCTGATTTATATGGGTTAGATTTGAAAAAATGCCTTCACTATAGCAAAAACTTTTCAATTGCTACTGCTGCCCCATCTTCTTCTACGCTAGGAGCTACCCACTTAGCGATCGCTTGCACTCCTGCTGGTGCGTTGCCCATAGCTACACCAAGTCCGGCATACTCCAGCATTTCCACATCATTGAAGTTATCGCCAATCGCCATAACGTTGGCTAATTGTAATCCCAGCAACTCTTCAGCTAGGTAACGTATAGCAGTCCCCTTATTTACAGAGGCGTTAGTTGCTTCAAAAAAGGTAGCAACAGAGGTTGTCATATAAAGTTCAGCCGGTGTGTATTGGCGGCGCAAATTTCCTAATATTTTATCGATTAAGTCAGTGTCATCAGACAAAGCAAGAATTTTTGTCGGTTCATTCGTTAAGGCTTGACGCAAATCACCCACAGGAATCGCAATAATACCAGAACGTTCTGCATAAATTTTGGTTTCTCTGGTTAACTCACGAACGTATAGCTGATCGTTGATGTAAAAGTGAACAGATAGAAGCGATCGCAATTCAGGTTGTTCAAAATAGTCGAGTAACTGGTGGGCGATTTCCCTGGAAACAACCCAATGGCGATGAATTTTTTGGGTGATTGGATCTTGAATCCAGGCTCCCTGATATGCCATTAATGGTAGGGTAGAGCCGATATCTTGGTGGAAGCGCAGGGCTGAACGATACATTCGACCTGTGGCGATCGCTACTTGAATTCCTCGTGCTTGCGCCGCAAGGATTGCTTGCTTTACAGGTTCGCTGATAGTGTTAGACTGCCCAGCGATCGTGCCATCTATATCTAAAACTAGTAGCTTAATGTCTTTTGCAGCAGCCTGATTGTCAGTAGATGCTTTCTGCATAATTTCCTAGATTTTAAGTTCCAGTAAGAGGTTAACAGGCTCTAGCGACCAGTGGGGAGTAGTAGAAAAAATTGGCATTTCTAGTCAATCCAATTTTCTTACTGTGAGGATGTTGACTTACACAATTTTAGATTTTAGATTGACCCCAGCGAGCAATACGCTTACTTTGAGGATTTTGGATTTACTTAAAAAGTCTTAAAAATAATGGCTAATAGGCTAGGCGCAATAAAAAACCCGATTTTTTCGAGAATCGGGTTTTTTATTTAAATTAGATAGCCTGATAGATAGGATGAAAAAAACCTATCTATTCAAGAAAGTCTATTAGTTGGACACCTTGATCCAGCTTTTTTTGCGTTGTGACAACAGACAAAGCCCAGCAATTAAACCAATTCCAAGTGTGGCAGAGGATTCAGGTACTGCTTTAGCATCGTAGTCATAAGTTACTTTGATACCTGCTTTGGCATAAGTATCAATATAGGATCTCATGTTGCCCGAACCCGTAACTACAGAATTGGCTAAAGCTGAGAACAAAAAGTCTATGTCGCCATTACCAGTGAAAGACTGCAAGAATTGGGTATTGGTGAAAGACTGAGTAGCAGATTGTGTGGCAGTTAAGTTAGAAATAGTCTTTCCAGAGGTGCCACTATAATCAGTGATGCCGTCATATTTAGCAGCTTGATAACTCGATATATCTTGTGGATTGAGCGCAAACAGAGACTGATTATTTAGTTTTAAGCTGAGTTGACTAGCAAGATTGACTGTCACCGGAGCCGCGGTTGGACTCCTGTTTTCAAAACCTGCATTTCCAAGTATGTCGCCAGTAAAACTTATCGTTACACCCTTGAGTGTACCCAGAGATGAGTCAAATTTTTGGACGCTCAGAGGTGCATCAATGATATTTGTGAAATCGTAATTAGTGGAACTAGTATAGGACAGAGAAGCTGCATTAGCTGCTCCAGATGTTGCAACAATTCCTGCCAAAGTTGTAGCAGCAGCTAGAGTGTTGAATAGTTTTGTTGTCATGGATAAAAGATGCCTTTCTGAAACGAATCATTGCGGGATGACTAACCTATTTGTAACTTTGAAACTTTTCTTGTAGTCTTGATAAATACACGTAACTTTATGTAAAATTATTATGTTCAAATTCCTTCGGCAAATAGACTTTTTGATTGTATATATAAAGTTTTGTTAAGGCAAAGAGGTTTTGCATAGTGGCAATCTTATGTCGAAATATTAAGCTAGTTTTTGTTAGTTCCTGAGATGTAAGCTAGGTCAACCTAATTAAACATAAAAAGGCTCAGGAGATAGAACCCCGACTTCTGGTGATAAGTTGGTCATTTAGTTACTATCTGGTTACTATGCTTATACTCACGTACTTAATTGATCTGGGATCTCTACCAAAAGTTGGTTCTACTTGCCTTCCGTACTAAAGCTGCAAATGCGTAAATATCAATTTGTCTAAAATTATACTCAATAGCAATTGATACGCCAAAACTGGGCTATTGTTACCAAAGCCAAGCTGAACGAGCAGCAGAAATTGCTAACTATGTGACAAAGCTTCTGGCTAAAATAGGGCTATGTCTGAAATCACTTCTGCAACTGCAACACGCCCCACGTTCATCCTGGTAGATGGGCACTCGCTGGCTTATCGTTCATACTTTGCTTTCGCCAAAGGGCGAGATGGAGGACTGCGCACTAAAGCAGGGATTCCTACGAGTATATGTTTTGGTTTTGTGAAATGCCTGCTGGAGGTAATGGCAACACAACAGCCTCAAGCAATGGCGATCGCTTTTGATTTGGCTGAGGCAACTTTTCGCCACGAAGCCGACGAGACTTATAAAGCCGATCGCCCGGAAACGCCAGAAGACTTCATTCCCGACTTAGCAAACCTGCATGAGTTGCTGAATGGCTTTAATCTACCCTTTTTCACCGCCCCTGGTTTTGAGGCTGATGATGTTTTGGGAACCTTAGCACAACGAGTCACTGCTGCTGGGTATAGGGTGAAGATTCTCACTGGCGATCGCGATTTATTTCAACTAATCGACTCTGACAAAGAAATCACTGTTCTAAATTTTAGTCCAGATGCCCTAAAGCGCTCTACAAATAGCATCACGGAATTTGAAGCAGAACAAGTAAAAGAGAAGATGGGCGTTTTGCCTTCACAAATTGTTGATTTCAAAGCTCTTTGTGGTGATAAATCAGATAATATTCCTGGTGTCAAGGGAATTGGAGAAAAAACAGCAGTTCAGCTGCTGAATACTTATGGTTCACTTGAGAATGTTTATGCTGCGTTAGATGAAATTAAAGGCGCAACTCAGAAAAAACTGGCAGTCGGTAAAGAAGATGCCGAGAAGTCTCGCTATTTGGCAACCATAGTTTTAGATGTTCCTATAGAATTTGATTTAGAAGAATGCAAATTAAAAGGGTTTGATACAAGTGTCTTATCACCAATTTTAGAAAAATTAGAATTCAAGTCTTTTTTAGGTAGGATAAACGACCTTCAGCAACGTTTTGGTGGCAAAGTTGCAGAAAAACAAGAAGCAGAAATAGACGCAAGTAATACTAACTCTGCTAACTCAGAATTCAGCGCTGATGAAGATAATGATCTGTGGTTTTTCAGTGCTAGTGATACAGCAGCAGTTCCACAACAATCTACTTCTCCAATTACACCACGCATCATCAACACCGAAGCCAAACTAACTGAGTTAGTGAAACTTTTAGAAAAATTCACTAATCCAGAAACACCCGTTGCTTGGGATACTGAAACTACCGCTTTAGAACCAAGAGATGCTGAGTTAGTAGGAATTGGTTGCTGTTGGGGAATGCAACCAGATGAAGTAGTCTATATTCCTGTGGGACACAAAACTGGGGAAAATTTGCATAAAAATTTGGTGCTAGAAGCATTACGCCCAATTCTCGAAAGTGCTGATTATCCCAAAGCTTTACAGAATGCCAAATTTGATCGCTTAGTTCTCAGGTGTCAAGGAATTAATTTGGCGGGTGTAGTGTTTGATCCGATGCTGGCAAGTTACATTCTAAATCCCGATTCAAGTCATAATTTGATGGATTTGTCGCAGCGATATTTGGGATTGACGGCTAAAAGTTATTTAGATTTAGTTCCTAAAGGCAAAACCATCGCTGATATAGATATTCCCGCCGTAGCTGACTACTGCGGGATGGATGCTTATTCTACCTTTGGTTTAGTGTCAAAATTGCGTGAGGATCTGGAGAAAGTTCCGTCTTTGTCTAAGCTGTTAGCAGAAGTAGAACAGCCACTAGAAGCAGTTTTAGCCGAAATGGAATACACAGGTGTTCGCATTAATTCAGCTTATTTACAAGAACTTTCGCAGCATTTAGAAACAGAATTAGCCAGGTTAAAAGAGGAAGCAACTGAAATAGCTGGGGAAAATTTTAACTTGGGTTCTCCTAAACAATTAAGTCAAATCTTGTTTGAAAAATTGGGGTTAAGTACTAGACATTCTCGTAAAATTCAAACAGGATTTTCTACAGACGCAGCAACTCTAGAAAGACTTCAAGAAGATGATAACACTGGGTTTGTTGAGGCGATTATTGAGTATCGCACTCTATCTAAATTAAAGTCTACTTATGTTGATGCCTTACCTGCATTAGTGCGTCCAGATACACAGCGAGTGCATACTGATTTTAATCAAGCAGCAACATCAACTGGTAGGTTATCTTCTTCTAATCCGAATTTGCAAAATATCCCTATTCGTACAGCTTTTAGTCGCCAAATTCGGAAGGCGTTTTTGCCTGAAACTGGTTGGTTAATGGTGGCTGCTGATTACTCACAAATTGAATTGCGGATTTTGGCTCATTTGAGTCAAGAGCCGATATTGGTGCAAGCATATCAGCAAAACGAAGATGTTCATACTGTTACTGCACGATTAGTTTTTGAGAAAGAAAATATAACCTCAGAAGAACGAGGGATGGCAAAAACTATCAATTTTGGTGTGATTTATGGAATGGGTTCTCTAAGGTTTTCGCGCTCAACTGGGATAGATAAAAACATTGCCAACGAGTTCATTAAGCGGTTTAATGAACGATATCCGAAAGTTTTTGGATATTTGGAGCGAGTGAAAAAAGAAGCGATCGCTCTTGGTTATGTAGAAACTATTTTCGGTCGCCGTCGTTATTTTGATTTTACTAATAACAGTTTACGCAAATTAAAAGGTAGTAACCCTGAAGATATTGATCTGAGTAAATTGAAGAATTTGGGTGCTTTTGATGCAGGTTTATTACGCTCCGCTGCTAATGCACCAATTCAAGGTTCTAATGCTGATATTATCAAAATTGCAATGGTGAGATTGCATGAGGTTTTGAAGAACTATCAAGCGCGTTTGTTATTGCAAGTTCATGATGAATTAGTATTTGAAATTCCTCCTAATGAGTGGGAAGAATTACAACTACAAATTAAATCGGTGATGGAAAATGCAGTGCAGTTGAGTGTGCCTTTGCTTGTAGAGGCGCGTGTTGGTGACAATTGGATGGAGACAAAGTAAGTTGAACTGGGGATTGGAACAATTACATTAGTATAGGTGTATATCTGTGTTAGCAATTATTACAGCCTGACTCGATATCAATCTTATACCATTCTTACCCCAGAAGGAATTTTAATATGCATCGTCGTTGGCTCTTATCTGCTTTAGCAATTTTGTTAAGTATAGTTTTAGTTGCTTGCACCACGGCAAATACTCAGCAACCACAAACCAAAGTGGAAAATACAACTGAGGCAACTAACACGAACTCTCAGCCATTACCAAAAGGATCGGCAAAAAGAGTGGTTGCTCTTTCTTCTCTTTCTGCTGATATTATCTCTCGACTCGAACCAACAAAAATTGTTGGAATTACTGGGAGTAGATTATTTAAGAATGACTCAAGATTCAAGGATATTCCCCGCGTTAGTGAAGGTCAAAGTCCGCCAAATTTAGAGAAAGTAGTAGCACTCAAACCAGATTTAGTTATTGGTGCTGAAGGTTTTTCTAACATTCCAATTCAAAAACTTCAGCAGTTAGGAATTGCGACTTTGCTCACGAAGGTGAATAGCTGGGAATCTCTAGAAGAACTTACTAAAAAACTGGCTGGATTAATTAATGCCGATCCTCAGCCTTTGTTAAACCGTTATAAAACTTTTTTGCCAGATAAGCCAACTCAGAGTCCTTCTACTCTAGCGCTGGTTAGTCGTCAACCAATTTTAGCACCAAATAAAAATAGTTGGGCAGGGGATTTGCTGGCGAAGTTTCAGGCGAAAAATATAGCAGCAGATTTACAAGGAAAAAGCCCAGTTGGTGGCTATGTGACGCTTTCTGCTGAGAAAGTTTTAGAAGCAAATCCAGAGGTGATAATTTTAGTTAATGCTCCACAAGGAAATTCGGAAGCAGCACTTTTAGATTCGTTGAAAAAGGAAACTTTTTGGCAGCAACTACAAGCAACTAAAAATAACCGAGTCTATGTGTTTGATTATTTTGGTTTGGTGAATCCAGGTAGTATAGATGCAATAGAAAAGGCTTGTCAGCAGCTTAAGCAAGCGTTATTTGCACCACAGGGTACTTAGCTCGATACTGGGAGAACAGTCAATCAAGGATGCATTTATCTGAGGTAATTTTAGATAAAACCCCGATCAAACAGGCTTTTCAGTATGTTATCAAAAATAAAATCTGAGTGCTATATTAAGGAGTATTATTTATAGATACCAGTATTTCAAAATGCAGATTGCGAAACTTCTCAAAAACTTTTGGCGATGGATTCGTGTGTTCTTGATAAGTAGACTTGATAGACCTTCAGACAACTTAGTGGTTATTATAATTAGTCTAATACCGCTCATTTTTAACTGGGATTTAAATTGGTCAAGCAAAATTATTTTTGAGTTTGACCTATTCAATAAAATTACCATATTATATTTTTATATCACACCTTTATTGCTATTTATTAATAGCTTTTTGTTCAAAAAAGACTTGCTAAAGTTTTTTAGTATTCTAGTAGCAGGATTTTTTGGCTGTTTCATTCTTTTTGTGTTTATCGTACAATTAGCTCTAGGTAATCATATTAATCTTGTTGAGCGAGTAGAATGTCCAAATGGTAAAATTTTTAGTGTTTATGAGAATTTTGAACCGAGTTTCATTACTTCTGATGACGCTGTTTGCCGATTTGAGTTACAACAAGAGAGAATTTTTATAGGAGTTATCAAAAACAGCAAGGAAGTTGGAGAAAAGAATTGTCAAGTTAACACTAGAGAACCTAGTTTTCCAAACCGTCTTATAAATGCGTGTACCCGATAGATAGTAAGACAACATCAATTTTACAATTACTATGATTACTTCAACATTCAAATTAATTTGAAACTGCTGCAAAGCATCTTTATTGTTATTTTGTATTAAAAAATCATTAATAAATTCGTGTTTAAAGCATTCTTTGCACTCAATATTATTACTCAACAACACTTTGTATTAAAAAGCAGTTAAATAAAGGCGCTTTAGCTTTTGCATCTACTAAACTAGCTATTTACAGTGTTGTTGAAGAAGAGATATAGCTAATTCAAAACTATTAGGTTGAGTTTGCACTGCATAAGCTTCTTTTTCTAAATCTTGTCGTTTGACATCGGTATAGCGCCTAAAAAATGGTCGAGCATAATTGCTTGGTTGAATGTTTAAACCTAAAGCTTTTATTTTTCCTTTTCCGGCACATACCTGCGCTGCATGAACAGTTTCATGGATTAGTGTTTGAGTTCCAATATGTAATTCAAACACTACGGGATTGATCCAGATTTTTTTGTCAGCTTCTCTTAGTAAACCATAAGCTCCTCGCTTTGGTGGTAATGCAATGATTACCTGAAACCCTTTATTTTCTAATTTATTTTTTAAATCTAAAAATTTTGCTTCTTGATTGGGTATTTGAGAAAGTAACAATAAGGAATTTAATATAAAAATTTTGCTCATTTACTTTTTTGATTACACCAATTCAATTAATGATTGCAACACGTCCTTGGCTAAAGACGCGATGAATCGCGTCTCTACAAATAGTTGATTTGTTGCATTATTTTTTCAAATTGGTATTACTTGAAAATATTTGTATTCAATTACAATGGCAAAAATATTAACTGTGGTTTTAACTAAGGCAGCTACTTCTAAATCGACATTAGCGTAGCTATCCAAAGGCGATTCCCAGTCTATGACTGGGAATAAGGGAGACTGCAAACGAGGTAACTGACTGTGCTTTTAATCTTTTGCAGAACTAATTGGTTTTTGAGGAAAGAGGGTATTTTTTTTACCTTCAGGAGAAGCACTTCCAAGGCTGCGGAAATACAGTCCTCCAATGGTGAGTAAAAATGTCACATATCCCACAGCTTGTACAAGATAGAGATTGTCTCTATAACCAAATAAAGATTTGAGAATAATCCCAGGAAATTGTTCGTCAGGCAAGATTGTGGAAGTATTGGAAACTATTGGCCCCAAAATACAGGAATGGACTTTTGTAAAACGCTCGTAATAGAAACAAAGTCCTTCTGTGGCGCGACTGCTAAGGGCAAGGTTAGCTACAGCTTCGTCAAAATGTTTCAAGGCTGAAACTACCAATCCAGCCACAATCAACACTAATAAAACGCCCATTACTTGGAAAAACTGGCGGATGTTAATTTTGACACCCCATTTAAATAGCAGCACTCCAATAGCAGTTGCCGCTACCAAACCAGCAATAGCGCCCAATGCTGGCATTAATCCCTGTTGAAAATTAGCAGCAACGAAGAGAACAGTTTCAAAGCCTTCGCGGACAACGGCAATTAAAATTAAAGTAAAAACACCCCAGCCAGCATTTGAATTTTGTGTCAGCGCTTCTGTTACTGCTCCTTCAACTGTAGCTTTCATGAATCTGGCTTGTTTAGTCATCCAGATTAGCATCCAACTGAGCATTGCGATCGCTAATACACTAAATACACCTTCTAGCGCTGGCTCAACTACGGTGGTGTATTGAGGATTGGCGGCTCCCAGTACTTGAATTATCCAACTGAATAACACGCCTATTAAGGCACTGACGACAATACCAACGCCGACACCAGCATATACCCAAGAGTTGAGTCGGGATTGTTTAGCTTTTTTTAGCAAAGCTAGCACAATACCAACAACAAGGGCAGCTTCCACTCCTTCTCGGAGTGTGATTACAAAAGTAGGTAGAGCAGTACTAAAATTCATCTTTTGTCCTTTGTCTTTTGTCCTTTGTCATTAGTCCCTTGTCATTAGTCCTTTGTCCTTTGTTTTTGTCTAATGACTAATGACTAATAACCAATGACTAATGACCAATGACTAAGGACTAATGACTATTAACTAAAATCGCGTAGCATCTTTTTCAGTTCGAGATTATGCATCTCTTCTTGCCCAATCATACCGCGAGCGAATTCTTCAAGGTAAATACTGGCATTGGTGACAGTATCAAGCAGTTTTTTATACAGTTCCAATGCCTTTTTTTCATGGGATAAGCTTTCTTCCAAGATATCCTTGACTTTATGCTGGTAGGTTTCTTCCATTGGGGCGATTTTCAAGGAAGGATGCCCATCTAAACCGGTGAGAATTTCTCCCACTTGTTCGGCATGAAGTAAAGATTCACTTGCCTGTGCTTTGAAAAAAGCCACAATTGGAATCCGGTTAGGGCCAGTTACCATCAAAGAATAATGTGTGTAGCGCACTACCCCTGCTAGTTCAAATTCCATGATGGCGTTCAGCAGGTCAATAGTCTTTTTATGGTCAAGTTCTTGCATCAGTTGTTAGTTAAAGTAACGAAGGGAGTGTAATTAGTTAGGAGTGAGGAGTTGGAAGTTAAGAGTTAGTAGTTTGAGATTCATAACTCATAATTCATAACTCCTAACTCTTAACTCCTAACTATTTTAAACTCCTTAACCTATACTTCCCATTAAATTAAAGTGTTATCGCTGTGCTTGGGTATTGGATTTGTCAACCACTTTTTGAGAGTTTTCCTCAATGGTTTTCACTAGTTTGGTAACATCATTAGGTGTTTTGACTGCTTTTGCTGGTGGGATGGCGGCGGGCCAAACTTTTATGAGTTCAGCGAAACTAGTATCGATCGCTTTGTGTGCTTCGGGATCTGCTTGAGCTACTTGACTAGAAATTCCTTTGTATAATTCATTGGCGTAAAAGACAAAACCACGGGAGTCTTGATACTCAATTGGCGCGGCTACTTTACCATCTGCGATCGCCGCACTATATTCGGAGTTGGCTGAATCTAGTAGTTCGTTAATTACCTGTAGCACAAATCCTGGTTTTGAGCGTTGAGCTTCTGGCAAAGCTGCGATCGCTCCATCAACTGCTTGCACTGAAGAGGTAAAATTAGTTTTAACTTTGCTATCTTTCGGACTAGATTTCACTAAATCTTGCAAACTTACCAAAGTTGTCTTAAATTCTTTGACTTTTCGTTCATTAAGTTGATCTTCTACATCAACGTAAATCTCTTCTACTGGATGCCCAATATGAGGTTCTGCCTGTTTCGGTTGATTCTGATCTAGCAGTTCTTTGGCTACCAAAAGATGCCCTTTCATTAAGCCTAATTTAGACATATAGTCAACATCTTTTGCCTCACCTGTAAGTACCACTTCTTGAACACCAACCTGGTCTTTAATTTGGTCGAACTGCTCTTGAGTAATTACTTTTTTAGTAACTAAATCTTCTGGGCTACCATAAGGACGAGCTGCCTGGATTTTGTTCGATAAAGCCGGAACACCTAGTTTGGCTTCAAACTTATCCAATTCTGACAATATAGCGCTGTTAATGTTAATTTTTTCTTTGCCACCGTGACCACTATGACTGCTATTACTTACTGCCTCTGTGGTTGGAGGACTAGTAACTGGTGCTGATGGATTTTCTGCGGTTGGTGTACCACTACAGGAACTCAAGCTAACTATTACGGCTGCTGCTGCTGTTAAACAGATATAACGAAGTTTTATCATCTTTTCTCCTCACAGAACTTAAAAGGTATTAATTGAAACATTTCAAACTATTACTAGAAAGTAGTTTGTTTGACAGATTGTCATAGATTTTACTGTTGCATATAATGCGATTTTTTATCAACTAGTTACCTAAACTTTAATAAATTAATTAAATAATATCGTCAGGAACTCTTAACAGGATTTTGAGAGTTGCTCTCAGTAAGTACTTCAAATTGACCCATGCAACCGTTTTCTGCGATCGCATCTTGATGGGGATGGAACATATACTTACCTGGGTAGCGAAAAGCAAATTCTAAGATGTGCCTTTCTGCAACACCCATCGTAATCACATCTGCTTTCTCGCTAGGAGTCATAGTCATGCCATAGCGATAGACATCAAAGAAGTTGGCGTGGAGATGAAACGTCACAGCCGGATCGTATTCAATGATGTTGAGGACATACAGCCGAATCAACTGATCTTTGTAAATCTGAATCGGGTTATGCATGTAATAGTGGGGCAGACCGTTGAAGGCGTAATAATCGTTATGGCTATCATCATTCACGTCATACCCACTCATCACTAGTACGATTTCATCAGCCGGGGGACGGGGAGTCGGTGGATCGATGATAAACATTCCGTACAGCCCCTTGGCAATGTGGCGGGTGACTGGTTCAATATGGCAGTGGTATAAATGAACGCCATAAGGTTCAGCATCAAATTCGTAGATTGTGGCATTACCATTGCTGATTGGGCGAACACCATCCATTTCCGCCGGATGAACGCCATGAAAATGCAAAGAGTGAGAATGTCCCGCATTATTGAGAAATAGTACCCGGATGCGATCGCCCTGCTTGGCCCGTAGCGTTGGCCCTGGTATACGACCGTTTAAATCCCAGATGTTGTAAGAGACAGCACTATTGAGTTTTATGATGGAAGAACCAGCAGTTAACTGAAATTCCCGGATAGTCCGCCCATTTTCTTGCTTCACCGTCCCATAATCAAAATCCCTTAACATCTTCATTGGGTTAGTAACATCGTCTGGTGCTGACCTATCGAATGGTGGCACTTTAACCATTGACTTACTTTGTAGATTTAGCATCTGCCAAAGTCCAGCTGCACCAGTTATTCCAGCACCTGCTAGTCCCAGTTTCAATAATTGACGACGGCTCCAGGGTTTTCCGTTACCTAGAGCGAAGTTGTTGGGCATGACATTTAGTTACAGTTAGCACCAAAAAAGAATTGCAAAAGATTTGCAATTGCTTTTAAATATTAGAGGAATTAATAATTATTGTCAATAATTTTTTAGCGCTTAGAAATTGTCAGTTAAGTTGTTAAATCTAGATCAAGCTCTCAAAACTCTCGCAATATTTTCTTAATTTTAACTGTATTTATACGCTGATTTATGTATAAATAATAGTTAGACAAAACTAACTGGTTCATATCTATTCCTGATATGCTGATTGCTTCAGCAGTACTTAGAGTATAAACAACGAGTATAATAGCACCTTGAATATAGACGCGAGCAAGAAACTGTTGCTAATCTGTAGTGTATTTAATTGGTTTAGGGATAACATAAATCACGTTTCTTCAAGGAATCTTGAATGCTTGGTAATATGAGAACTTTTAATTTTTAATTTTTATCTGTTACCTTCGTGTTAGCAGCGCTGAAAATGCCGTCACTCAAAACCATGTGTCATTCTTTTGTTATTTGTATGGACTTTCTGTGTAGATTTCTGCATCGCGATCGGCCGATGTCAAAGGATAGTATAGTATTCACTAAAGTCGAATTACACAAGACATTTGATACACACTTGTCAAATACAAAGTTGATGGTATATCTTTTTTCAATCAAGCGGCGTTATGCACTTTGATTGATGAATTACCCAAATTTATTATTAGGAGGTCAAAAATGACTACTTTTTCTCATATTTCACTATTGCAGAAGACCGCAGGTATTACCTTATCCAAACCTGTGCAGGTAACTCTTTATATGATGCTATCTTCTTTAGTTATCTGGACTGTTTTGTTTTCTACCTATCCTGCGGTTCATAACACAGCACACTCAGCGCGTCACCACACATTAGGCGTTGCATGTCACTAAATTATCATAATCCCAAGATTTTTTAGGTGCATGAAGCTTTGACGCTAAAATAAAGCGGATTTCGCGCCAGTGTTTTTGCTGGTAAATAACTTTTAGGTTTTGTAGAGATGCTTTGTTTATCATCTCTACATCACCTTAATTTAAGATGATATCTGACTAATTCGTTGGCTAGAATTTTTATGCTTAATAATAATCTGGAGTAACTTTCATCCATTACTATGAAAGTTTCAATTGTAGAAATTACATAAGTTTCACATTTACCGTAAGCTTTTATGAAAAAATATCGGCTTTTTGGAGTTATCAGCGCTGTTTGTATTACTTTGTCAGTTCTTTATTCCTTTGTGGGAAGTTCCCAAATTCCTACATCCAGAGTCTTGCTTTCCACCAACCCACCTTTAGAACGTATTCTCCCCTTTGAAGCAGAGGCAGAAAAACCACAGTCTCCCGTTAAACTGACATTACAAGCTGTTGATGCTGCGGGTAAATCTTTAACAAATGCCAAAATTAGCTTACAAATTCTGACACCGCCGCGTAATCCTTGGTTAACAACAGATTTTCCCATTGTCGAGGGAACAAAATTGTTGCAAATGAATGCCACCGCACCTGATGGTAAGTTAGAAATTCAGCAGATGTTACCCATCCGTGGTAATTACCAACTGTTAGTTAAAGTATCACCCTTGGTAGCAAATACTTTTGCTGCTTATGAACAAACTTTAAATCTGAATGTCCACGAAAATCCAATCAAATATAAATATTTTGTTGTAATCGCCGCTATTTTGCTGTCACTTGGATTGTTGGGTGGTTGGGTTATCGGTGGACAAGAAGAACTACAACAAGGAGAAATTGCACCACAGTCAGTCCGACTTTTATTAAGTGCATTAACTGTAGTAGCTATAATAACTCTAATAGTTATTAACATTAGTGCAGAAGTCGCGGAAGCTCATGGCAGTGGACATAACTTAAATAGTACTGAAACGATCGCACCATCATCTCAAAAATCTCAGGGATTAGAAATTAACCTTGGCGGAGATAAAAACGCAACTGTCGGAAAACTTGCAAATTTAGCGTTACAGGTGAAAGATGCTGCAACCGGACAGCCTATAACAGATGTAGCATTGCAGGTGAAGGCGATCGCCACAGAACATAATTTAACAGTCTTTGACTACAAAGGTATTCCCGACGAACAAGGGAAGTTAATATGGCTTGAACAATTTTTTGATGGTTCACCCCACAAAATCGAGGTGGAAGCTACTCCTCTACCAGGATCTAGCCGTCAATTTGCACCAGTGAAGGTAGCGCAAGAAGTTGAAGTTGAAGCGATCGCACCACCAATTTACATCCGACTGATTGGTTTATTCTACTTTACAGCCTTTGTCGGTATTGGCATGGCGATTGGATTGCTAATACAACATCGACGAAAACCACAAGCAAGGACAAATTAGTAATATCAGAGTTGTACTAAAGATTCCTGCTAATACAAAGATATAGATTAATCAATTAAAATAGTTGTGGTTTAACCACACTATTTTTTTTGTTAATGGGTTGTATAAACTATAAAAAGTAGTGCAATAGGACAAGATAAGCTATTACAATAGCTTAAAAGATAAAATTTATGTTCGAGCTTGAGAGTTTCGATAAATTGGTATATTTATTAAGTAGAATTTTATTATTTACAAGCTCATAAAATTAAGATTTACCGAGAAATTAAGAAAGTGATGCTGACAAAAATTGCGTTTGAAACAATTTTGAAACGTGCTTTGATGGGATACGACTTATCCCCCGAAGAGGGAGTGGTATTGTTACAACAAACTGAGCCAGAAGCGATCGCAGCAATACGTACTACATCCGATACACTCCGCCACACACAAGCAGGCGATACTGTCACCTACATAATTAACCGTAATATTAACTTTACTAATATTTGTGAGCAGCACTGTAGTTTTTGTGCATTCCGTCGAGATGATGGTGATGCCGATGCATACTGGTTAGATTCGGCGCAAATTTTGGAAAAAGCGACAGATGCACTACAACGGGGTGCGACAGAAATCTGTATGCAAGGGGGGTTAAATCCACAAGCGCAGATAAATGGTAAATCTTTGCCCTACTACCTGAAAGTTGTAGAAACCATTAAACAGGAATTTCCCCACATACATTTACACGCTTTCTCTCCCCAAGAAGTGCAATTTATCGCCAGACTTGACGGACTTGAATATGCTGAGGTGATTACTGCTTTGCGCGATGCTGGTGTTGGCTCAATGCCGGGAACAGCAGCGGAAGTATTAGACGATGAAGTTAGGCGGATATTGTGTCCAGAGAAGATTGACACAGCCACTTGGCTAGAAATTGTCAGCACCGCTCACAAATTAGGCTTGCATACCACTAGCACCATGTTATCTGGGCATATTGAAACCCACGAGCAGCAAATCGGACATTTAGAAAAATTGCGATCTCTCCAAAAAACTGCCATCAATCGGGGATATCCAGCCAGGATTACAGAGTTTATTTTATTACCCTTTGTTGGCCAAGAAGCACCCAAATCTTTACGTCGCCGTGTCGGACGCGATCAACCAGTTTTGAGTGATGCACTACTATTAGGGGCTGTAGCACGGATTTATTTAGGTAATTGGATTCCCAACCATCAGCAGAGTTGGGTAAAACTGGGGCTTGCAGGTGCGACAGAATCCTTAGCTTGGGGTTGCAACGATATCGGCGGCACTTTGATGGAGGAACATATCACCACAATGGCAGGTGCTTTAGGCGGTACGTGTATGGAAGTAGAAACCTTGCAAACTGCGATCGCTTCTTTAGAAAGACCTTACCAACAACGAGATACTCTTTATCAAAAAGTTATTAGTCGTTAGGCATTGGGCATTGCGATTAGGGGAGAGGTTATAGGGGAGAGGTTATAGGTGAAAGGTGATAGGGAATAATCTGTACCCTGTAACCTGTACCCTATTCCCTTCTTCACTCCCTCACTCCCCATTCACTCAATTGATCCCCAAGTTACCAATCCAAGATAGGATGGACGTTGATTTACGTATTCTTTTACTTAATGCATATGAAGCGCTATTGGTCGCGTTTGCTTGCTCTGGTTTTGGTTGTAGCTATCGGCTTAATGGGTTGTTCTGGCAGTCCAGATAGTTTGACTGGGGATTATCGTCAAGACACCTTAGCTGTGGTCAATATTATGAGACAAGCTCTGGATCTTTCACAAGATTCACCAGATAAGACAGCAATTCAAGCAGAAGCGCGTCAAAAAATTAATGACTTTTCAGCTCGCTACCAGCGGGTTAACTCTGTTTCTGGTCTTGGCTCATTTACAACCATACGAACAGCCCTCAATTCCCTAGCTGGACACTACAGTTCTTACCCAAATCGTCCCGTACCCGAAAAACTCAAAAATCGTCTAGAGAAAGAGTTGCAGCAGGTAGAGACGGCGTTGAAACGTGGCGGTTAGCTATTAACTATTGCTTACTCCATCATCAATAGTCAGGTGTCAAAACTTTTGATTCCTGACTATTTTGTTTGTCAAGGCAGGAGACAGAAGGCAGAAGGCAAAAGGCAGAAACTCTTTATATCTGATGCGTAAGTCCTACATTTTATAGCTCAATACGGTTCAGTTAAGGCTAAAACTCTGTTTCCAAGTCAGTTTTTTAACGAACCGCCAAGGCGCAGAGGACGCAGAGAGAAGAAAGAGAAGGAAAAAATTGCTTAACTGAACTCTATTGTTTTATAGCTCATTTACTTGAAAACTGCTGTAACAATGTAAGCCGATGCGTTCACAATGTAAGCCGATGCATTCACAATGCAAGGCGATACATTCACAATGTAAGGCGATACATTCACAATGCAAGGCGATACATTCACAATGCAAGGCGACGCATTAACATTGAGGGTGAAGTTTTAATATCTACTTCATGCACTGGAAACCGCTATACAAGAATATGGCAACAGAAATAGACCTTTGAGAGTCTTAAAAAAATAGGTTTTAAAACCGAATGGCACCAAGAAAAGATACAGCCCTTGCTCTGACTGGAACAAGCTTAAAGGCTAGGAACCCATTCTGGAAAGGCTGCCGCCTCCAGTAGCTTAACAAGAGGCAGAAGCCCACTTTAAATACATTCCTAGCCTCCAGACTGGGAACAAGACACACAAGCCTTTGGGCTTTTCTTAGTGCCATTCGTTTTAAAACCCTTAGTATTTAACTATATAATTCGATACATGTTGCCCACAATTATTTGAGTTGGGATCGATGATTATGGCAAATTAAAGGCTTTAAGACCGAACGTCAACACGTAGCTCAGAGTTAGAGCCACTCCGTCTTTCCTCAGTTACCCTGTGGTAAGCAAGTTACAGTCGGAATTTAAATCCCTGTCTGAAACTCTTTTGAATTTGTTCATCTACTGGTAGGTATGTCTAACTGTCCCTTGAACGTTGCAAGATCAACATTATTTTGGCGGCGCTTATTCGCTGTTGTTTTTACTAGTAGTTTGTTGCTCCCCAACTTGCGAAGCGAACCAGCAAAGGCGCAAGTAACTGAGTATTGTCAGTTATCATCAGCGGCGGCGCAACAAAAAGAAAGCTTACGTCTGTCAGCGCTCAAAGGTAAACAAGATGCTCAAACGCGCTACCAAAGCATAATACAAGAACAGGCGCAGAAATTAAAGCAATGTCGCTCTCGAACTTGGCCGCAAACCCAAGCCCTTTGGTTACGCTTATATCCCTGTGACATTCAGCCAGGAATAATCGATCAGGTTATGGATCGGATTGTTAATGGTGGCTATAACCAAGTTTATTTAGAAGTATTTTACGATGGGCAGGTACTATTACCAGCAAGAGCTAACCCGACGGTTTGGCCTGCTGTGATTCGCACTCCAGGGGCAGAAAATATTGATATACTCGCCACGGCAATTAAAAAAGGTCGGCAACGTGGTTTGAAGGTCTATGCTTGGATGTTTACCACAAATTTCGGCTATACTTACGCCCAACGCCCAGATAGAGAAGGTGCGATCGCTCGTAATGGCAAAGGTCAAACGAGTCTATATGTAGTAGATAATGGCTCTCAACTATTTATCGACCCCTACAACCCACAAGCAAAACGCGACTACTACCAATTGGTACAAGAAGTTTTGCGCCGTCGTCCAGATGGCTTGCTATTGGATTACGTGCGTTATCCCCGCCAAGCTGGAAGTGATTCCATCGCCACCAAAGTTTCAGATTTATGGCTATTTAGCCCTGCAACCCAAGAAGCTTTATTTAAACGGGCACAAAATTATAAAGCGCTGGACTTAATTCGTCGCTTTTTGAGTAAGGGATTTGTCACTGGGGGAGATGTAGCTGAAGTTGATAAACTTTATCCCCAGGAAGGAGAACCTCTTTGGCAAGGACGCACTCTCCCACTAGCGCAAAAGTCAATCCTGCCTGCAACCGATAGACAACCAATTTTACAATGGGAGTTGTGGCAGCTTGCCGTTGCCCATGCTATGCAAGGAATTCTAGATTTTGTCACCATCGCTAGTTACCCAGCAAAGCAGCAAGGTGTTTCCACAGGAGTGGTGTTTTTTCCTGATGGCAACCAAACTGTAGGACAAGGGTATGATTCTCGTTTGCAACCTTGGGATCGGTTCCCCAATACATTAGAGTGGCATCCTATGGCTTATGGGAATTGCGGTAATGTTAGTTGTATCGTGTCGCAGGTGCAACGGGTTTTGAGTATGGCAAAACCGGGTACGCAGATAATCCCGGCTTTAGCCGGTCAGTGGGGAAAATCTGTTAGTAATCGTCCATCCCTAGAAGTGCAAATGCAAGCACTCCGCCAATTTGCCCCCCAACTGAAGGGAGTTAGCCATTTTGCCTATTCTTGGCAATATCCTCAGAATGATAGCGATCGCAAATTCTGTCGAGTTAAGTAGACTTCTTACAGAATTAGTAAAAAGGGATTGAATTTCCCTTTCAACTTTTAACTGATAGAATCACACACTTTACAAATTCATACCAAATATAGTTAACACAGTCATAACTACAGCTTAAGTATAGTGTGTAGCGAGTCGTTGGAATGCCGACGGTGCTGGACTATCTGCGAGGTACTGGCGTATCATCTCAGCACACGCACCTGGGCTTAACAAAGAGGTATCCACTTCAAGGTCATAGATGCCAGGGATATGAACTTCACGTTGCCATAACTGAAGCGGATGTGGTATCGGAGAGTCAGATGTACTTCCCACGTTCCACCCCGTGTTTTGTCGTCGTTCCATAACGATCTTGATGGGGCAGTAAACACCTACGAACAAAACCGGCAATCCTTTCAAACGTCGGGCACTATCAGCCAGAATGGCCCGTTCTATTGCGTAGGCGTCATGGTGTCCGACATCAACCACGACATTCAGACCCAAACGGCTGTGGGCAGCGATAGACTCATACATAGCGCTGTACAGAATGGGAACAAGGGGTTCGATGTCCTGGCGTTCTCCCCCTGGTCGTAAACCGATCCCAGGCAAGTATCGTGCGGGAGTCATTTGCATAAACCTATCAACACCCAAATTCATCCACAGACCATCAAATGTCTCCTGAATCACTGCGACAATGCTCGACTTCCCCGCTCGCGGGACACCATTCAGGATGATAATCTGTCCTAGCTCCTGTGTCTGCCCCATGATTCCTCCTAGCATCCTTTATACATATAGTTGTTCCACGTTAGGGCTAAAATGTTGAATAGGCAAGAACTCAGGAGTCAGAATTCAGAATTCAGAATCAAGACGTTGCGCGTAGCGTCTCTGAAAGAGAAGCCTCTCGAACGCGAGTGCATTTCCTTTTGGGAAAAGAGAAGGCTTTACGCTGCGCTATCCGCCAGTTCTACAGAATTCATTCTGAATTCTGTTCGATATCCGAAAAATGAATTTATTACCAGAGTTTCCGCAGGTTCAGTTCACGATTAAGTCCCCACTTTTCAACTCAATTTAAAGCCAAGTCCTCTGGTGTATTACAGTTAAATAGCATTTCGGGTTCTGCTAATGGCAAAACTTCTACCGGATATTGCCGAAGCCACTGCTGAAACGATCGCTCCCCTTGGTTGATAAACTCTAGGAGTTGTGGCAAACAACGACGGCGATAGAAACCACACAGGGGTTCCCACCCTTTAGGATGACAAGCTAAAGCTGCGATCGCATTATCCCCCACGCGATCGAGTCTAGTTATCCAATCTTGCAACACCTCAACCCGCAACCTCGGCAAATCGCAAGCTAGCAACAGCACCCATTCTGTCTCTACTTCGACTAGCCCTTGAGCAAATCCAACTAAAGGCCCGTGGGCTAAAGATTCTCCAGATAAAGGTACTTCTCGAATAAACTGACAACCAGGCAAAAGCAAATCTTGATAGCGTTCTGGCCAGGGAGTTACTACATAAACAACATTAGTACAGCCTTTGGCAATTCCACAAACTCGCTGTAACAACGGTATCCCTTGAATGGGAATCAAGGCTTTATCCTGACCCATCCGAGAACTCTTACCCCCAGCTAATACAATCGCTGTTAATGTACAGCAGGTCATAATTCTCAAATCACCTAATTCCAAATGTCAATTTAATGCATAGAGAACTGTGCAACCTAAACTGTAATACACTAAAACGTAAACTACTTCGTCAGCGATCGCAGGTGAAAGAACCGTTGGAGCATAAGCAACCCAGCCTTTTTCTACTGCCCACTTGCCAACTGTATGCAACCATCTTCTTGGATCTGTCAATGATAGTTCTGGTTCTGGCGGTTTAAACTGCCATAATGCTTGTCCAGTGCCAAGTTTCAAAGCCCACAGTACTCCGTTAATTCCAACGTAGACTACCTCATTAGCGATAACTGGGTACGAAGCCGAAGTTTCTGTTGCAAACCTCCAAAGTATTTGTCCAGTGGCTTCATCTAATCCGTAAATAGTATTGCTGCTACCAACACAAACGACTCCATTAGCAACAGATGGATAAGTTAGATGTGGATAAAGTAGCGTTGCATTTTCTGGCTCGAATGTCCATTTTTGCTCCCCTGTTTTTATGTCCACCGCTACGAGAGCTTGTCCTTTGCTACCGCAGTAAACAATTTTCTCAGTAATTACAGGCAAAAAAGGACTATCTAGGATTAAGGGATAAGAAGGTTGAAATACCCACTTTCGCTGTTTTGTTTCGATATCTACACTTGTGACACATCCATCACTGCTACCAAGGTAGAGTATTCCATCGGCAATTGATGGTGCAGAAGTTAGCTGATTGCCTGTAGTTTGTAAGATCCAGATTTGCTTCCCTGTGGAAGCGTCTAAGACATAAAGATAACCTTCGGGACTACCGATATATACAATTCCATTAACAACTACGGGAGAGTAATACTCTCCAAGCCCAATCCTTTCAGTTATTTTGAATTGCCACCTCTGCTGCCTTGTTTGTAGTTCAATAGCGTAGATGATGCCATCTGAACTACAGATGTAAACTATTCCATCAGCAACTGTTGGAGAAGCAATGTACCTGCTTCCAGGGTTGAAAGTCCACCTCTGCTGACCCGTCTGTGTATCTATCACATAGAAATTTCTTTTACCGTCCCCAATACAAATCACTCCGTCGGCAATTGTTGGACAGGCAGAAAAATGAACATCAAAGCTTGTAAGTTGAAGCTTCCACTTTACCTCTTTGAAATGACGGATGCCCGTTGTGTTGTATACACCAGTACGTTGAGGGTTTGCTCGGAACATTACCTTTAATAACTGATTGTGACATTTCTTGGTGCGGAATGTTGGGTTTATAAAAAGCGATCGCTTTTTCCATATTGCCACCAAGATGAATAAATCAGGCTGATGTTTCCAAGTACGGGCGGTTTATTCATTGCTATGCGTCCGATGTTGCCAAAATTATCCTCTATTCTGACTTTTCTCAACTAGGCGAGAACTTTTACGCCAGCTAACTAATGGTGGTTAATTTGCTACATGAGTTAATAGTCATTCGTCAAAAAAAATAGAGGGTAAAAAACGAGTCAAACTAAATTAACCCCTGACGCTGAAAGTAGAATAAATTTATCTTCTACTTAAACCCCATCATGCCTATCCAAGAACTCGAACAACAACTCCTTCAGCTTTCCCCCAACGATAAACTGTACATCATCCAACTCCTTGCTCAAAGCCTGACCACACACAACAATACCCACCCAGATCAACCAAGCAAACTCTCAGAGTTTTTCCGTCAATCCCCCCTGGCTGAACTCACCGAAGAACTTGACCTGAGTCGAGATCGCACCCTTCCCCGCGATGCCTTCACCCCATGACCTACCTCCTTGATACCTGCGTGATTTCCGAACTTGTTGCCAAACAACCACATCAACAAGTTTTAGATTGGCTAGATGCCCAAGTGCCAGAAACACTTTACCTCAGCGTCATTACAATTGGCGAAATCGCTAAAGGCATCAGCAAAATTACTGCATCTAAGCGCAAAGAATCTCTAACAACTTGGCTGAATGAAACCCTACCCAATCGCTTTAAACAAAGAATCTTAACTATAGATGTCTCAACAATGGTGTTGTGGGGAAATTTAGTTGGGCAACTAGAACAGAATGGGCGACCTCTACCTCTCATGGATTCTCTTATTGCAGCAATCGCAATTCATAACTCTTTATCACTTGTCACCCGTAACGAAAAAGATTTTGCTGGGATAGGGCTTGTAATGGTTAATCCTTGGTCTGTTTAGGCATCATCACTATACGGGGTCAAATGAGCAACCGCGCAGAAAGTTACGATCGGGACTGGATGATCTGCTGGCAACATTCTAGTTGGGAGAAATAAAACTATTTCACGCCCTCACCTGACTTTTCTGGACTTGCTGCAATAAATGCTCTACACTTTCTGCTGGTGCAAGACACTTCAAACCTTGGCAAACTAACCCAACGCTTCTCTCTGGTAAATCAGATGTGATGGCAAATACAGCCGTTGGTAGAAATCTGGGGATCAGAGAGTTTATTTGCTCAGTGGTGCTGCGAATCAAGGTACAATTACAATACCAATCTAAAGCTGTAAACAAGCTGGGACAAGCTTGGGGAGCGCGATCCATGACACTCCTAAAAGCTTTCAAACCAAGTTCTGCTAAATCCAAATAATCTAGATTATCGGTGAGTAAAGCAAGACGGACAAGGTTAGCGATCGCAATTCCATTGGCTGATGGTGTCGCATTATCTGTGTAACTACGCTCTCTAACAATTAAATATTGACTAAAATCGCTTGATGTGTTATAATACCCACCTAATTCTACACTCCAGAGAAATTCGTTAAATTCATCTTGGATAGCGATCGCATTTTCTAACCATTGCTTATGCTCAGGGTTGCAAGCTTGTAAATCTAGTAGAGCTTTAACAAACAAAGCATAATCTTCAGACTGAGCTAAAACAGTTGGTTCTCCTTGATAGTTGAGTCTCTGGAAACGCCCATCGACAAACTGATTTTCCAAAATAAAATTCGCCGCTCGTGCTGCTAATTCCAAGTACAAAGGTTGTTGGAAAACCCCAGCAGCCTTAGCCAGCCCGGAAATCATCAAGCTATTCCAGGCGACAATCATTTTCGTATCTGTCACCGAGGGAATGCGACCTGGCCAGTTAGTGGTTTTTGCTTCCTGATTGTTACGAGCCGGGGGAAAAGTTTCTAGTGACTCAGAATTAACGCCATAACGAGCGGTAAACAGCTTACTCAGTGCGGTTTCTAGCGTTGCATTCAGTTTGGCTGAATTCCTTCTTTGTAAAACATTACGTCCTTCAAAGTTGCCGTTAGGGGTAATAGTAAATTGTTGTTGTAATTCCGTTAATTCTTCAGGCGTTAACAGTTCTTGGACTTCGCTGTAACTCCAAACATAAAAAGCTCCTTCTTCTGGTTCTACCGCCGTGGATTCAGTGAAACTGTCGGCATCTTGAGCAGCATAGAAGTAACCTTCTGGCGCAGTCATTTCCCGCTTCAACCATTGAACAGTCCCAGCAACTGCCCTTTCAAAGGCTGGCTCTTGTACTCCTGCACTCCATAAAGAAGCTAGATACTCGACAATCTGTCCATTGTCGTAGAGCATCTTTTCAAAGTGAGGTACTGTCCAAGTCGGGTCAACAGTATAGCGATGAAAACCACCGGCTACATGGTCATAAATGCCGCCCAACGCTAAGTCTAGTCCCCGTTGGGTACAAACTTGCTTGCCATCATAGTGAGATTCAAAATTAAATCGAGTTCCCCGCAGTGCTAATTCTGTGTAGGGAATCATCGGAAAACTGTTACCAGATTGATTAGGAGTAATTACACCTGTGCTAGTTTCCCAACCTTGGCGGAGTAATTCATGGTCTTCAAGCTCGGTTGTTGTACCATCTTGCAACACCGCAGACGTAAGCAGAGACTCAATAATTAAGGCTTTACGTTGTTGTAAGTCCGCTTTTTCTGTATCGTAATAACGGCGAAGCGCTTGCAACACCTGCAAAAATCCCGGACGACCATAGCGCGGGTCTACAGGGAAATAAGTACCAGCGTAAAACGGCACTAAATCTTCTGGGGAAAGAAAAATATTTAAAGGCCAACCCCCTTGACCGCTCATCATCTGCAAAGCTTGCATATAGATGCTATCGAGGTCTGGTCTTTCTTCCCTGTCTACTTTGATGGGAAGATAATTAGTATTCATGTAGTCAGCGATCGCAATATCAGAAAAAGCCTCGCCTTCCATGACAGTACACCAGTGGCAACTAGAATAGCCAATGGAGAGAAAAATCGGTTTATTTTGCGCCCTTGCAGTTGCAAGTGCTTCGTCAGACCAAGGCCACCAATCAATGGGGTTTTCGGCGTGTTTGCGGAGATAGAGGCTCTTAGCTTCAGCAAGGCGATTAGTCATAATCAAACGCAAGTTAGTTGCCTTCTTTGCTCAGTCTAGCCTGTTCTCAGGCTTGTTAGCCTAGACAACTATGTACATTAAGTAAGAAACTCAACGAGCGAATTATACCTTTGTTTTTAATATCGCCTAAGTAAGTTAGTGTAAAAAATTGCAGTGTTCTAGCCAACGCTAACTACAAGGGAAGCATCTATATAAATAATTGGGTTTATTTACAGTAACTTACTTATACCTGTGCAACTTCTGAAACATTCTTATTGAAAAGATCGCAATAGCAAGCTAACAATATTTGGTGGCGTTTCTTGCATAGGTGATGCTGTCTTTGTTTGAATTAAAGTGTTTGGGCTAAGTCCTGCTATCAGATGGAGCAAGAAGGTGATGATGGCGGCTTGTATAAGTTTTTCCAGCATGGCACGTCTCTCTCTGAATGGATAGCATTTCAATTACGACTGGTTATTCTAAATACACCTCGTACTCCCGATTTACCGAATTTAACAAAAATAACTTGATAAATGCCGAAGGAAATCCTAAAAAAATGTTTAAAATGTTACTGCTAGTTAACATAATTCCCTAAGCAAATCGGATTTCGGTTATCGGTCTAATCAATACATCGCCAAGGTTGTGTAGCAAAGTCCTGAGATATAAGATTGGCGACAATTGAAGTTTTTTGATTTATTCTTCGCTAGACCGGGATATTTTCTTAGACAGCTTTTGTTGCTAAAAAGTGCCCTTGGAGCTTGAATCTATTGCAAAATCACATTTTGCTCCTTTGCTGAAAAAGACAGAATAGCCAAGATTTACTTATATCTACTTGGGAATAGTAGAGATCAGCCCCAGTTTCGTGCTGTCACCGATAAAATGTATTTAAAGTAGCCACAAACACGCTTCCATGATTCCTATCGTTATTGAACAATCGGGTCGAGGTGAACGCGCCTTTGACATCTACTCACGGCTGTTACGTGAGCGCATCATCTTTTTGGGACAACAAGTTGATAACAATATTGCCAACTTGATTGTTGCCCAACTGCTGTATTTGGATGCTGAAGACCCGGAGAAAGACATTTATATGTACATCAATTCTCCCGGTGGTTCGGTGACGGCTGGTATGGGCATTTTTGACACTATGAAGCATATTCGCCCTGATGTCTGTACAATTTGTACCGGATTGGCAGCGAGTATGGGTGCTTTTCTCCTCAGCGCGGGTGCTAAGGGTAAGCGGATGAGTTTACCCCATTCTCGGATTATGATTCATCAACCTTTAGGTGGCGCTCAAGGACAGGCGACTGATATTGAAATTCAGGCGCGGGAAATTTTGTACCATAAGCAACGGCTAAACAACTATTTAGCTGAACATACAGGTCAACCAATTGAGCGCATTGCTGAAGATACTGAACGTGACTTTTTCATGTCGCCAGAGGAAGCCAGGGACTACGGTTTGATTGACCAAGTGATTGACCGTCACGCCGCTGGTAGCCGTCCAGCAGTTGCTGCTGTTAATTAATAGTCACGATTGGTAAATGGTGATTTACCACTTTTAATTCTCTTAAACCCCAAAAATAACCCCTTTTCATAACTGAAGAGGGGTTATTTGACTTCAAAACTCGATTTTAAAGGGTCAATATCCTATTTTCCGAGATGAAGGTAGTCTTGATCCGGTAGCAGATATTGAAAAAATTCCAACTTTTAATTGTCTGAAAATACACATTTTGATCCTGACATAGGATCAATCAAAAGTTGGGAAGAAGCATAATTTGTCGCTCTACAATAGCCTCAAAACTAGTTTGCTGGAGTAGAGCAATGTTATCAAAACAAACTTTTTGTGACTAAATAATACCAAGCAATTTGAATTTTATTTTCAACTTCATACTATTAAAGTCTTTTTCAGACTGTATTTATTTTATTAAAAGCTTAATTTAGATTTAGGTTACAAAGACACTAAGTCATTTTGTACAGTGTGTAATACCAAAAATAAATTATTTATCTTCAGGAAGAAACATCATGAATTGCTTCAAATCAAGCCTCAAGCTAACGTTGCTAACTTTATTGACTTGTGGATTGGTTTCCCCAGCTTTTGCAACACCCGATAACGACAATAGCATTTTTGCAGCGGATTTCGAGGGGAATTTGAATAGTGGTCAAGGATTTCTTCAGATCAAAGGCGATGTGACCACCACCGATGACTTAGAAGACTTTAGAAAAGTGCTACTCACGGGGCGCTCTAACTTACGTTTAAGACTGGAAGGCGTTGCCCCAAACGGAGGACGGACAGATTTGTTATTAGTTAGGGATTCAAACAACAATGGTCAAATTGATCGTAATCAAGGCGAAGTGATTGGCCAAAGTCGCGACTCATTTTCCCACCAAATTACACGCCAGAATCTAGCCGCAGGAGATTACTTCGTCATGATTCGCAGCAGACAGTTTAGCTCAAACAAAGTTCAGTATCAAGTCAGTGTAGATGCACGGGTGTAATCAATCCTATAAACTCGCCGATCAAAAGCGCGATCGCGCTTTTGATCTTTCTCGACTCAGGAGGACATTTTTCCCTCGTTAACCCTAACCCACTAATTGTCTACTTTGTCAATGCATAAGTTCTAGACGAGTCAATTCTGGATAGCCCAGGTGCGGCACAATTTCAATTCGCACACTAGGCATAGTCAATGACAGTTTTTATTTCCGCTCAAAATAATACTATCTTTGGCAACTTCATATTAGTTATTACTAGAAGTTATGCAAAAATTGCTAAAAAGCTTAATTTAGGGACTTCCAGAAAATAAACTATTCCACCAACAGTAATGATAATCATTTTAAAGGGGGGATGAAGGGGCTGCCGACGGCAGCC
>NZ_JABXKN010000009.1:0-4377 GCF_017115065.1 Nostoc sp. JL23 | reverse complement strand
TGAATTATTGAGATTAAATCCTAATAAACGTAAGTACTACCAACAAGGACAAAGGGCTATGAAGCTTATTTTATCTGCATCCTAGCCCTTTTTGTCCCCCCGTAAGCTCAAAGCCTTATAACTACGTTTTCAGCAAAATCTCAAAGTCTTGTCCCAAAGCTTTGAACAGTCTGGCTTTGGAGTTTTCGGACAAGTCTAATTGGTATTAGCCCTAGGTGACAGATGCATATACATTTTGAGCGCTAAGTTGTTTGTCATTGATTTGGTTATTCCATGACAATGCCTAGCGCACGACGTACGAAACCTACTGTCTCTGCAAGATAGTGTTCGACGGCAATTTCGGGATGATAAAGTAAACAATCGCGTGCCATGCGATCCAGGATACTGCCCACAAGCCGAATTGCGATCGTTGGATCTATGTTTGATGAAATCCGCCCGCAGGCTTGGTCACGTTTGATCAGTAAGATTAGCTGCTGCAAGTAAGGCTCACGACGCTGCTCCGCAGAGGAAGACGAACCGAATAAAAGTGTCTCAGTGTCTAGGATGCCTAGAATGTCTCGGTAGGGTGTAGCAGCCGCCAGTGCAGCCTGGATCAGGGTTTCTAGCGACTTGTCCAAAGGCTGGTTCTCGGTCGCTATCTGTTCTACTGCTTGTGTAATATCGCGTTGCAACTCCTCAGCGAGTGCGCTTACTAAAGCTGTTTTCGATGGGAAATAGCGATAGAAAGTCCCTTGAGCTACATTTGCACGCTTGACAATTTCTGAGACAGCTGCATCTTCATAGCGCCTCTGGGCAAGGATTTCGCGTGCCGCCGCTAGGATGCGAGCTCGTTTATCACTACGGGGTAAACTGGAAGTGGACTTATCAACCAAAGAAGTTTGATCGGGATTCTTTTCTTGCATACTCACTTTAACCAGTATTGTGTTTTCTTTTATCCTCTACTGCCGTCATGATTTCGCTAGTTTAACGGACTTACCAAGTAACCGCATCAGGAATGCTTCTAGCGGCTGTAACTGGGCAGGTTGACTACGGAAGCCAACATAGCCGTCTGGCCGCACTAAGTACAAACACTCGAACTGTGCCCCGTAGCGGTGGCTTAGTTCACCTGTAGAATCCCATAAGCTAAGTTGCTCGTTGTTACCTTGCTGGGAAAAAACCAAGTGACATTGAATGAGTGTACCGTAGCACGATTGCAAGAAGGCAACCATCTGCCAAAGTTCTTCTAAACGCTGGGGTTGTTCTTTTAAACCGGCAAACACTAATAAATGATGTCGTGCTTCGCTACCCCAAATTTCAAACAACCGATGTGGTTGGCCATCTTGCGCTACTATGTTACGAGCATCTGGTGCGCGATCACCTGCTGTTGGGCCATAGCTAAAATCAAAGCGATCGCCTAATGATGGGTATGGCTCAGTGTTGGCTATTGCGTGCCACCATTCAACGAGTGACTGAGTGTGTTCGCCTACCAAGGGGCTGTGGCGGTAGTTGTAGATATTAGCGGCAAAGGCGTTCCGCATCTGACGCTCAATTGCATCTACATGCCAAGCCAGCGACAGTGTAGCGTTGCGTACTTTCGCAGCTAGAGGTTGCTTCAGTTCTAAGAGGCGCTCGACAAGCTCGGTAGTTCTTACAATCTCAACTACGATCGAATGTCGTTCAGCGTGATAACTATCCAACAGCGCCTCGCCACCCAGCCCACGTATATGTAGTGCAAGCTTCCAAGCTAAGTTCGTGGCATCTTGCATCCCAGCGTTCATGCCTTGACCACTTTCAGGGCTATGAATATGTGCAGCATCTCCTGCTAGAAATACACGCCTGTAGCGCATCTGTTCAACCACACGGCTACTAATGTGAAAGGTAGAAACCCATAGAGGGGTATGCAACTCACGTATACCAGCATCGGGGTGATAAGTCAGCTGATGCTTAATTAAGGCTAATATTGCCTGCTTGTCTTCTACCCTTGGTTGGTCATGGGGCAATGTAACCACTATGCGCCAAGCGCCACTAGGTAGCCGACCCAGAATTAGCAAACCTTCAGGGCGTAAAAAGGTATGAATTTGATCATCAGGCCACATACGATCCCACTCAACATCTACATCAGCTAAGGCATACTGCCCTATATGGGGATGCCCTGGAAAACTCACACCTATTAAGTGGCGGACTGTGCTGTGTGCGCCGTCGCAACCTACTAAATATGCAGTCGTTACTTCTTCAATTCTTCCGTCCTCATGACGTAAAGTAGCGTGAACTGTGTCTCTTTCTTGCGTGAGCGCGATCAACTCAACAGGGCGCTCCACTGTTAGCCCTTGGCTAGCAAGATGTTCAACCAGGAGGCGCTCAGTTTTACCTTGCTCAAGCAGTAGAGAAAAGGGATAAGGAACATCAAGTTCGTCGAGTCGCAGATGGACTAGCTGTTGTCCATCACCATAAAAATTAGCTCCACGGGCAATGCGACCTTGTTCAAGGGCAGTTTGCAGAACACCAAGACGTTCGAAGATTTCGAGTGTGCGTGTGTGAACACCAACAGCACGCGACTCTACGATTGGACGTGGTGCAGCTTTATCTATGATGCGACAGGGAACACCATGACGTGTTAACTCGGCAGCTAGCGTTAAGCCTACTGGGCCAGCACCAACTACCAGTATAGGCATAGAAGATTGAGCAGTATGGAAGTATGCCATAGGATTATCTCCTCTATTCAATAAACTAGACTGACTGTCATTCTAGTTTTTAGTTTGAGGAAACGTCAAGATACTAGCTAGCCAATTTTGGGAAAATTAAGCAAGTCAAGTAATTAAAGAAAAATAAAATTAATATTACATAAGCTACACTTAGGGAAATTTAAACTGCTGCCCTCAATCAACTAATTAAACGTCATCTCAGTTTTGTGCTAGACGTTTTAGAAGCTATTTATAAAATCAACATAAAATTTTGGGTGTTGATAAATCAGGAAATTAAGTAAAGAAATCAATACCTTTGCCAAAATAAGAGCCTACAAAAATTTTGGCAAAAACGGCAAAATGACACATATATAAGCGTTTAGCTTACAAGGTAACTTGAAAGCTCAAACCCTTGATACTGCGGGGAATGGTACTAATAAAAGCTCTAGGCTATGTAAAATAAGGGTTACAGCGTTTAATGCCCATTGAGCATTAAAGGCATGAGAAGCGGCGATCGCAGATAGGAAGATGATGTACGTTTGCCCAAAAAGTTTTTGTAGGTAATAAAAGTTTAGTAGAAGAGTTAATGCCAAATGCTAATATCACTGCTGATAGGTTTTATGTAATGAAATAAGTTACGGATGAATTAGATACCATACGTAAAGCTGAGAACAAAGGAGCAATGTAATTAGATGAGGAATCAGAACAAAATCTAAAAATAAAATCAAAAATCGCTTGGTAAAACTGATTGATAAAATTCTGTTACGCAAACTTACTGTGATTGAGTCCATCAATGACCATCTGAAAAATATATGTCAAATAGAACACTCTCGCCATCGTAGTCCATTTAACTTTTTGGTTAACTTGATGGCAGGGCTAACTGCTTATACCTATTTGCCCAAAAAACCATCTATTGACATTTACTCAAAAGACTTACCTGCATTGCCTCCGGCTATTTTTTAGTTCTGTCGAACTCACGTTTATTTACTGGCTTACAATCTACTTCGTAGCTTAATGTGGTCGGCTGAAACTACTTATACTACCCCTCCAAACCGCCTATCTTTGCAAGGTACCCGCCACCATTTAATTAACTTTATTCCCAAATTATTAGCAGCAACTTCAACAAAACGTCTCCAAATTTATCGCAATGAGACTTAAAGTTATTGCTCACAAGGCTGTTCCAAAACGCCCAGGTCGTAGTGAACCACGAGTTCGTAAACGTCGCCCCAAAATTTACCCCTTGATGACCAAACCGCGCCATGAATTATGAAAGCAATTGCAAACTGCTTAATTGATAAGCGTTTCCGCTTTTTTTAGTGCCATTTGATACTGCGGTCAATACATTAAAAAATGCTTACGGGAAACGTTGAAGGAGTTTTTAGAACTGGTTCCAAACTTTGTTTCAACAGTATACAAAAGGAAAGTGCTAAAAATAATACAAAAAACAAGTATTGTTAAATCAACCCAGTGCATAACTTTGGACAGTTATTAAAAGCTTAAGATTATCTACATTATTAGCCCTATATATACTGCTAGAAAAAACTCGAAACCACCCTGCACTCAAGCAAGTTCAAACTTATCAACAAATTAAAAATTTTCTGGCGGCTATCTTATTGCTTAATTTACATAACTTTAACAAAAGGGAAGAGTTATTTACCACCCTAATACCAATTTAATATGAAGCTGCATAGAAAAGAGCTTCCAGAATAAAGTTATA
>NZ_JABXKN010000140.1:0-4428 GCF_017115065.1 Nostoc sp. JL23 | reverse complement strand
AGCACGGTTCCGAATGGGAGGGGTGATGCAGTAATGCACACCTCGACCCTACCAATAGACACGCCCATTCTTTGAAAGAAGATAGAGACGATTTCATATTCCTTCTTGGTACACTTTTTCGCTGCATGGATGAGAATATCACCTCGGTAATTGATGGGCCAGCCACGATTCTCTATGTTTTTGATAGAGTAAATAATTCCCCATGCCCAAGGCTGACGAACGGATATCGCTTTCATGTACCACCTTCTAAAAATTCAGTAGTTGAATGTATGCATCTAAAGCTGCAAGTGCCAGATGTGGATGTGGCTGTAAACGCAGTCCGTTGCAGATTGTGGCGATAGTTCCAAGTTCTGTGAAAGTGAAATTGATATTGGACTGACGGTCAGAACAGCGATGTAGAACTGTTAGAAGAACAAAATTCAACTGTCTGAGAATTACATCTTCAGCTACATGAAATCGCCAAGTAAGGTTTTCGGAAGTAACCGAACGCCAGGGGTTATCGAAAGAACATTTTTCAACTTCGGGCAGCACTTTTACCTTATACCTGTAATCTCGGTCAGTGGTAGAGCATTCATCTGGAGCAAGAGCCGCCCATCGTTGTAGAAGTTGTTGGTAAGTTTCAATCATTCTCAGCTTCTTTCCTTGCGTAGAAAACGATTTTTACTTCGTCAGAACATATTCACCTTGAAATTTGATCGTCTCAATCTCATGTTCAGAATTTGTCAGATCCTTAAATGCTTTAGCAATAGCGGATTCAATTTTTAAACCAGAAAGTTCTATATATGCACTGGTTTAAGTTGGTTGTGCATATTTTTACTCGCTAAAACCTCGATATTTGACTCATGACTTCCACACGTTCAGCACTGGTTTACCTAAGCTTTCGGCATAGTTAACACAGTTACCAATGCCACTAGCCGAACCATTAAAAAGTGCTAATACTTCATCACAGTGGTCCACCATATATTGATTACGCTTGTACATCTTCTCACTGCTATATCCTGATGATGAGGCTGAGTATTCTTCAAAGAGGTCAACATAGACAATTGATGAAGTTTGGAACAGAATGTGTTCGTAGCGTTCTTTATCTTGTGGTTGCCATTTATCCTCCTGTCCCTTGAATGGGACTGCTGCAATCAGGGGGATTTGTAACTCAATTGCAGCCTTAGCAAGCGCTTGGTCGAATCCCAATGCCATACCACTAATGACTTCCGTAGCTTGCATTTTCTGGAGAGATACTTTGCATAAGGCTATTAATCGGATAAAAACTTCATCGTTATAGCCTCCAAGCTTTTCGGGACGGTGGCCTGTACCAGCAATGATTTTAATCATCTGTAAGCCTTTTTTCGAACTTTTCAGTAATGATGATGGGTTTTTCAAATGAATACTTCATCTAATTAATTATTATTCCAGATTTCTCCATAAATGCTTTAGTTTAGTAACAAAACTCTAATGTAAAAATGAGTTAAGCTCTGTCTTTTGATAAAGTAAGATATATACCATTAAGCCAGGAATTATTGAATGTAATACGCCACCATAAAAATAGTCTTTGATTCATGAAAGCCGAGGATTGTGTCCGATACCCCTCCGGCTTTTTTGTGTCTATGAACTAATCATTACTGAAGTGCGCTCGGATTAGAGTTAGTCAATATTGGTATAGAGCAGAGACTATAAATCTAATTCATAATTCATAGTTCGTAATTCTTAACTATGAATTACGAACTATGAACTTGTACTGAGCTTGCCCTGAGCGTAGTCGTTGGCGCAGCCTCTCGTAGAGAAGGGCGTAGCCGAAGTATTAGTAATTATTTGATTGTTGGTCTAACCAAACTATTAGATCGTCAACTGAGGAAAAATCTAATAATGTTTCTCCTAGAGTTTCCAATTGTTCAACAGACAAGACTCTAACTCTTTCAATATTTGATGAATCAATCTCACCAAAACGTCTATTTAATTGGCGAAGAATCAAACGTTCTTCACCTTGTTTATTACCTTTCTGTAAAATATCCTGATAGATAACAGATTCCTGCATAATATCCTCCCGTAAAAATTGACGAATCAAGTCTTTTTCAAAGCGTAAACCTGCAAATATTTCTGTACACCCAGCAATATTTTGTCTTTCATCTCTATTTGAAATTTTAGCGACATTTTGAGCAACCTGGGATAATAAAGCGGCAGGTGAATCAGTTCGAGTTAATGGTGCAAGGGGTAGCAGCGCCGGATTATCGAGAAAGAGTGCTGAATCTTGCTCCCACAAACGAATTACCCGATAGCGATGAGTTGTTTGTTCACCAGTATATTCTTCAGTGAACGCAAGTTCATCGCTAGTCTGCTGCAAGAAAATTACTACCTGCGTAACTGGTTTACGATACTGTCGTGTCAACCTCACATAATAATCTAATATCCGTAAAGGTATTGGTGGATTAGATGTAGCTAGAGTCTGGAACTCAATGTGTAAAATCCGATTAGTTGTCTGGAGGAATGTTACAAAATCAGCACGAATTGGTTCAAGAGAAAGTTCAGTTTTTAATACTGTAACTTCTTGTGGCTCTGAGGTTAGTAACCATTTAGCAAACTCATCAGGATATAATTAAGCTAAATACTTGGCTGTGTTATCGTAACTCAATTTATCTCGTCCTTTTTCTCTAAGAAAGCTGTGATTAAATGCTTGATAACGAGCATTTTATAGCTCAAATACTCGACTTAGCTAAGTTTGTAAACTGTCCAAATCGCTCATCAAACAATCTTATTAACAGTTGTTTCATTACTAAATCGACTTTTCAAAATTGAAACTTCAAAAATACCTTTTTGAGTGGTCTGTTTATCATAGTAATCTTCAAGGGTACAAACCCAACATGACAGCAGCCTCCTGTTCAAATCCTCCAGATTCTCGAAAATCTGCTTTAGTTGGACGCTTTTCGGAACGTGAATCAACTTCTCTTTTTAACTGTGCTAAACCCAAGACAGTGCAATTGAATTGTTTAGCGATCGCCCTGAGTTGTTTCAAAATAGAGTCAATTTCTTGTACACGATTTTCCCCACGTTCACGGCGCATTGGTTCAATCAACTGCACATAATCCACGATCACCAAACTGACTGACCCGCAACGACCTTGTATATCTTGTAAATCACCCTTGATTTGTGAGGTGGTGATTATAGGGTTATCAATCGCTTGTTTGACAACAAGAGCGCTGATTGATTCAAAATCCACTTGAAAAATGTTCATATTTGCTTGCATTTTTCCACTGTTATAGCGGTCAGTTATATGCTATTTAATTGCTGGTTTTTATAATCCAGTAGTCAGGTGAATGTAAACTGATGATGTGATTTTTAAGGGCTACTGTAACTATCACTTTCATTCTTGTTATCCTAGAAATGCAAGAGTGTTTTAGTGTGGCGATTGTTACTTATTAAGCGGCAGTCGCTTTTTACTTTGATTGTCAGAAACCTTGAATTTACAATACTTTTGTCATGTGTTTAGTACTCGCTAGATAAGTCATTTTTGTCACAAAGGATCTTAAAATACTGCTAGTTGCTTGACTACGTGAAAAAAAAACTTTTGATGTTAAGTATTGGTGATATTTGATACTTTGCTAAGAACTTGGATCTTTAGATGAGCGTTCGCTACTGTGGTGGAAGCGTTTGCCTTACAGCCCTTATCAAGACAGGAGACACTGTTTTGAGCATCGGTGAGAAATCCGGGTTAAAGTGATCGCTAGGAGTACCCGTGTGGATAAGTTAAATGTGGTTCGCCTTCCTAAAGAAATTTGTAGTACATAATTTTGACATATTAACAACACAAACTTTACGTAAACTAAATTAAACCTTTTGAAAAAAGCAGCAATCTAAATTTAGAAATCAGTTAAATTGCTGAAAATCAACTCACAAAGAATTGAACTGAACTAATGCCCAATACTTGAAAAAAGGAAAATTAGTTATGAAACGGATACTTGCAGGTGTATTAGTTGCTTTGCCACTGTTTATTGCTGCCATGCCAAAACAATCATCAGCATTAGTAATCGATATTGGTAGGCATCATCATCACAGGTGGATTCCTCGTCTGCCATGAGGGGATCACATCTATGTAACGTTCAAATCCTAAAATTTTTGGGAATACTAAGTTTACGTTTTTACGAGACATAAATAGATACCTTACAACCCTGGATAAATTGCAATCTCCATAGAGTTGGCATTTATCCAGGATTTTTTATCAAGAAAGGCAGAGGGCAGGAGGCTCAGTTGGCTTTTATGGAATTCTGATTCCAGCACTAAAGCCTGTTACCGTAGGAAACAAGGGGTTAAGACTAGGGTGTTGCACCTCACTCAACTGAAACCCTATCTACGTAGGTAAAAAAAGTGGAATAACCAGGGGAAACGCACCTTATTTCCTAACAAAAACTAATAAGGATTTCAAAGTCATCTATACAAGTG
>NZ_JABXKN010000156.1:0-40635 GCF_017115065.1 Nostoc sp. JL23 | reverse complement strand
ACTAATTTAGCCTTTTTAGAGTTAGTGTAACTATCTATGTAAAGTTTTGTATCAGTATTCAACATTTCTGCATCCGAAACTTGTGACTGATAAAAAAATCTTGAAAATAATTGGACTTCTTATATAATTTACATAATTAAATATTGATTTGGCAATCTTTTATAAGATTAACCTTAAATACAAAAAAATCAAACAGAGCGTATAGTAATTCTCGGAAAAGTGAAAACAACTACAGGGTAAATCCGCAAAGTTTATTGCAAACTGCTGTCAGATAAGGAAGTTGAGAAATAAGGAGCAGGTCGGGGTATTTAAACATTGTAATTCATACAACAGTTTGTGATAGACTTCTGGCTGTTGATGAATCCAATACAAAGCCTAAGCGAGGGCAGTAGCAGTAGTTTCGTGACCAGCATTGAGTAAAGTTAAGAGGTTATCTCTTAATTCGGCATCGCTCATGCTCTCGCCATTTTCATCTTTTGCTTTTATTAGCAAGCTTAGAATATCGAAATGACTCGATTGCACTTGTTGGCGGTGTAAACGCGAAAATTATTAGCAGGTTTGCGTTATGGTGTTTTCACTTCTATTGTTGAGTTTGAACCTCTACCTTTGCATCCGATTCATCTCCACTTTGAGAAACTTTTTCTGGGCCGCACTGTACAGGAGTTACTGCTGTACCTTGAGTGAGTCCATGTTTCGTTGTGGTGTCGTAGGCGTTGTTATCAGTATTTGCTTGGGCGTAAGTATCGTTAAAAATCTTGTCAGATACTGAGGTTGTTTTGCCAAGAAGCTTTTTGTGTAAATCTTTAAAAGCCTTCTCGTCAATACTAATGTGCCCATTCTCGTGTGTATCAAGAGCGCTATAAAACCTTGCCCATTCTTTTTTAACGGGTTCGCATTGTTGGTCGAGTTCCGTCCAGACGGGCATTGCCTTAGTTTCTGTTACTAAAATATCTGCTTCGTAGACAATTTCATCGGATTGATCTTCTGCTTGGTAAGTTTTGACATCTTTTGTGGGGGCACAAGTAACACTGCCCGCTTCGCCTTTTCCTTGTGATGTTAAGTTTGTAATTGCTTCGGTAATATTTTTTCCCGAAGCAGTAATTGTGGTATTCTTTTTGTCAATTTTAGTTGTCCCTTTTTTGGGCGGCATACCACTAGATGTCTGTTCAACAGGGGCTGGTGCTGTAGATGCATCGCTTTGTTTCTGCACTTTTCCTGTCTGCTGTACTACATGGGTTAACTCATGGGCTGTCAACTCGTTATTACCAGGTGATTTCTCGGCGCTAAAGTAAACATCACTACCATGAGTAAAGGCCTGCGCTCTCAATGACTTATTCATCTGCGTAGCATTGGAGTCAGTGTGTACTCGCACATTGTCGAATTTACTACCAAAGCGTGGTTCCATAAAGTCTCGCACTTCGGGAGATAACGGGCTTCCTCCACCCTTACTATTATTTAACTGACTTTCAATATTGTCTTGGGTCTGAACGCTGTTATCACTAACGCGTTGTAGCGACAACTCGGTTTGTCCTTCTTGTTTTTCTTGCTCACAATCTGCACATTCTCGTTGTACTATATGTGAATCTATTCCACCGATATTTATATTTGACTTAGGTCTAGGTAGAAGCATAATCTGGTCAGCTGACTGGGGGGCTGACTGCTCATACTGGTCTTTTGGCTGGCTACCTATAAGTTGCGGCTGTGGACGACGCAAAGATATCCGACTAATGTCGTGAACAAGAGGCCTTTCTTTGATAGCTTCTGGTTCTAATGATTGCTCATTAGCAGACGAGGCTTCTTGAAGGTCGCCTGCTACTTCCATGACTGTATCGAGTGGAGTATTATTATTTGTTGGTAAACCAAAACCGCGTGTTGGATTGGCCAATGTGGGAATATTGGATGAGACAAGCGATGGATTCGTAAAATTTGATGTCCCGATGTGGGGTCGCTTCCATGTGGGTAAAGGCAAAGCGGCTTGTCTTTTAATGTCGCTCATCTCTCAATTCCTACATTTTCTAGATTAATTAGTAACCTCTTATCTATTGCATTCCAGTATCTTCTATACAAAAATATAACTATTTTATTGACATACTTATATATAGACTTTAGTCTAGTTTTGTCATCATTAAGCTAGCAAATACTCAATAATTGACATCTAGTGAAATTAATTATGCCTTCTTCAGAACACATAATTAATTTCACCGATAGATGTCTAATAAATAGCTAACGAACCGTTCCCCGCAGAGCTTCAGTATCAATTGGTTTGATGAGATAAAGTAACAGCAGATTCCAAACAATTGCTGCAATCAAAGGTAGTTTGCGAATTAGCTTCACCAATTTTGGATTATAACTACCTTCAATCTCTGCAATTTTCAAGTTGTAACCTGCACAGCGTTGCAGACGTGGGAAAAACTTAGGATGTTCGGTATTCAACATCACCGGAAAAGCCCGTCCTGCGGTTTCATTGGTGTTGCGGACAACTTGAATATCAAATTCTGTGGCATCAAGTCCCAGTGATTTGTAGAACCCGGAACGTTCATGAACTGTCAGGGTGTGAGTAGCAAATACTGATAGCAAGAAAAAGCGACTCCACAGCCTAGATTTCCAGGTGTTCCAGAGTTGCGGTTGAGAACGCAATAATGCTTTAAATATATCCCCGTGGCGGTTTTCGTCCTGACACCAACTCTCAAAGTAGCGGAATATGGGATAAAACTGGTTTTCTGGGTGCTTTTCTAAATGCCTGAAAATAATAATGTAACGCCAGTAGCCGATTTTTTCTGAGAGGTAAACGGTATAAAGTACCCATTCAATCGGGAAAAAGGTATAAGTGCGGGTTTTAGTAACAGTGCCTAAATCAAGGGAGAGTTTAAAATCGGCCATTGCTTTGTTGAGAAATCCAGCATGGCGGGCTTCATCACGCGCCATCATTTGAAATATTTCCGCTAGCACTGGACTGCGATTTTTTAGCTTGCGGGATAATTCCTTGAATAGCAAGAAGCCGGAAAACTCAGAAATGCAAGAGCGTTCCAAATACTCTATAAACGCCTGCCTTGCTTCACCGGTAATGTGTTCCCAAGACTGCTCAAACGCTTCATCGCGAACAAAATGGTGGCGGTTGTAGTCTGTCCGCATTTCTGTTAACATTGCCTGCAACTCAGTTTCCTGGGCAGACAAATCCAGCTTGGCTGCGGTTTCAAAATCTGTAGTATAAAACCGCGGGGTGAGTACAGTTTCTTTGCTGGGGGTTTTAACTTCTAGCTTAGGTAGGGTGTTAACCATGAGTAATGAGGCAATCGATTCAATAGTTCTATAACTATAAAGTTATGATAAATATGATTATTTAGCTAGACCTCTTCACAATCCTTTAGTAAAGTCGGAATTTCTGAATTTTTCTTCAACGGGTCGCACACCCAGAATTCCCCAATTTCAGCCAAGCTTGAAGGTGAGTAATGGGCGCTCTGGGAGTGGTTACTGGGTACTGGGGAAGAAATTTTTTTAAGGATTGGTTGGGGTCTGAATCCCGATTCAAATTTTCCCAATCCCCAGTCCCTAACTCAATCATAATTCTTTCCTTCTGCCCCCTGCCTCCTGCCTTCTGCCTCCTTCACCGCAGTAATTCCTCAACTTGATGTTGGCTCCACAAAGTTCTGTATAAACCCTGTTGTTGTAAAAGTTCTAAGTGATTGCCGGTCTGAACAATTTTTCCCTTTTCCATTACAAAAATTCGGTCAGCCGCCGCCGCCGCTGATAATTGGTGCGTAATAAAAATTACTGTCTTACGTTCAGTACCACTGGAGAGATTTTTGAGGATTTGCGTGGCTGTTTGATTATCTACACTAGAGAGAGCGTCATCCAAAATTAACACTGGAGCATTGACTAACATTGCTCGAGCCAAAGCAGTACGTTGCCGTTGACCGCCAGAAAGATTAATACCGCGTTCGCCAACAATAGTTTCATATTGCTGGGGAAAATTGTGAATTTCTGATTCAATTTGGGCAAGTTTAGCGACAGATTCTACCTGGTGTTGTTCGCTAACTGGATCGCCGTAGCGAATATTATTTTTGATTGTAGTGCTAAATAGAAAGCTATCTTGAGGAACGTAGGCGATCGCACCTCGTAAATCTGTCAAAGCGATCTTAGTAATATCTAGCCCATCTAAAAACAATTGTCCTGATTCAATATCCAACAAGCGCGGTAAAGCATTGGCCAAAGTAGATTTCCCCGAACCAATTGCCCCAACAATCGCTACAGTTTCTCCAGGAGCAATGGTAAAGTTAACATTTGCTAAAGCTGGAGTAGTGGAACCCGGGTAACTGTAGGTAAGATTTTTAGCTGTCACTTCGCCTTTGAGTTCAGCCATTGGCAGATGTATGGCATCAGCTGCATCTTTAATTTTTGGTGTGACAGAAAGAATAGATTCAAGCCTATCGATACTAACTTCACCGCGTTGGTAGGCAGTAATTGTGAATCCTAAAAGAGCAGTGGGAAAAACCAGGCGCTCTACATAAATTAACAATGCTAAAAAATCGCCAACCTGAAGTGTCCCAGCAGACATTCGTGCCGACCCTAGCCAGATGATTACCAGTGAACTGATATTAGCTAGCCCACCAATTAGCGGAAACAGTGTATTGCGGATTTTTGCCAATTCTAGGTTAGCAGTCAATAGCTGCTGATTTTTCTTGGCAAAAGCTCGACGCTCGTTTGCTTCTTGAGCATAGATTTTAATTAAGGCAATGCCACTAATATCTTCCTGGATGAGTTCGCTGATGTCAGAGAGTTGCTCTTGGACTTTTGCTTGTTGTTTGCGTAAGCGATCGCTAAACAGACTCACCAACAAGAGCATAAAAGGGTACACTGCTAGGGCGGCTAGGGTGAGATCCACACTAATCGCTAGCATTACTGGCAGTGTCAGGGCGTAAGCAAACACCGTATTTGCCAAACTCAAGACCGCAAAACCTAATAACCGCTTGATATTGTCCACATCACTAGTAGCCCGACTAATCAAATCGCCAGCAGTATTACTGGCAAAATAAGCAGGCTCCAGCTTGAGTAAGTGTTCAAAAATCCGTTGTTTCAGGTCAAATTCCACCTGCCGTCCCACCCCAAATAGCCAAATGCGTGATGCCATCCGCATTAGCCACATCGCCGAACTGAGCAAGACAATGACTACTACGTAATGTAGTATTTGGTTCCAGATGAAGGTTGTTGAGAGTTTGTCAACACCAGCACGAATCAACCAAGGGATATAAACACCCAGTGCATTGACAGACAACAAAGCGAGAATGCCCAAGGAGGCTTCCCGCCAATGGGGTCGTAGATAAGCACTGAGTTTAGCGATTCGTCGAGATTTTGCCATTAAAGCAATTGTGCAACTTTATCATCTAGATTAACTGCTAGTCCAAGAAGGCAGCTATGCAGAGGAAATATCGCTGGTTATAAATTCAGCTTTTGTTACCTCTTTTAACTGGATAGTCATTGCCGTTCGGTACTAGTAGTTCACCACAGAAACTTTAATGAAGAAACAAGTTCGTAGTCAGGACTTTAGCCCTGGGATTGATCGCTCAAGCGCTCACTACGAACTAAGTATTGTTCTCTTGCCTGATTAACGCTGAACACGCATGAACCTGTAAACTTCAAGGAGATAACTTTCCCAAGTTCTTGTTGTAAATTGCAAAGTTTGTGAATCCGGTACAAAGTCTTCAAGTCGTAAACCGCGTGTGCGAATATCTTGAGGATTTCCTTGTAACAGGTACGGAGGCACTCTCAAATTATAAGAAAGAATGCGATCGCCCGTTACATCTGAAATGTTCGCTGTGGTGGGTTGCCCTAATGCCACCAGTGTCCCGGATGTTGGTGTAGCACTAGCGACAGATGTTTCACCCGTCATTGCTAGAGGTGCTCTATAAAGGAAATAGGCGACTGCTGGTGTACTTGCTAACAGCAAAATCGTCAGTGCCCAACCGATCAAGTATCCTCCTGGTTTCTCTATTCCACCTCCTTTGATTTTCTGAGCGGCAAGAATCATCAGTAAAACAGAGGCTCCTAGAGGCTTGAGTGGAAAAGATAGCATCCTCCACAACGACGCCACAGCAGGTTCATTGGGGTTAAGAAATGATAGGGCTACGATTACCAAGATAACGACTAAGATTAATCGCCCGACAAAAGTTCCAGAAGGATAAAATCGCTGGAACAGAGAATATACGATAGTGCCAATCAGCAGCCACAGCAGTACCCGGCTTAACAATAGAAACATAGACTAACTCTCAAATTTGCTGGTGCAGTGAGCCAGTGTGGTGGTGTTCGCGTAGCGTCTCCGTTAGGAGAGGCAGTCCGTTTCGATCGGGGTTGCCCCCAGAAAAGACTGCTATGCATGGTTTCCCTGCATAAAACAACTGGCGAATTCTTACTGATAGCGACGTTATAAGCGTCACCCGTAAGGCTCAACCTAGAGGTTTCGGGAAATGGATTTATTTTATTGTCAAATTGTAATCGTACTGTTTGACTTAAAATTTCTCAAACCTCACACCCAAAGACTACCGTCGTAGTGATTTTAGTGCAATTTTTTGACACTGCGTCTATTATTTATAATTTTCCAGAAGAGTAATATAGTACCGGTAAACTAAATTAATTAAGTAATCGACTCAAAAGGAAAAACTATGTCGCCTGGAAAGCCTACTATTCTCGTAACGGGAGGAGCTGGATATATTGGTTCCCATACAGTGCTTGCTTTGAAGAAAGCGGGTTATAACGTTGTCATACTTGATAATCTGGTCTATGGACATCGCGATCTAGTAGAAAAGGTTTTACAGGTAGAACTGATAATTGGGGACACAGGCGATCGCGCTTTGCTCGATCATGTATTTAAAACCCACGATATTTCTGCGGTGATGCATTTTTCTGCTTATGCCTACGTAGGAGAATCGGTGACTGATCCGGCCAAATATTACCGCAACAACGTCCTTGGTACTTTGACCCTGTTAGAAGCGATGCTGACAGCATCTGTAAAGAAATTTGTCTTTTCTTCTACCTGTGCCACCTACGGGGTACCGCAATTCGTGCCCATTCCAGAAACCCATCCCCAAAATCCGATTAATCCCTATGGCGCTACAAAGCTGATGGTAGAAAGGATTCTCTCTGATTTTGATGTCGCTTACGGTTTGCAATCAGTGCGTTTTCGCTATTTCAATGCTGCTGGTGCTAATCCCGATGGCTTACTGGGCGAGGATCACAACCCAGAAACCCATTTAATTCCTTTGGTGCTAATGACAGCTTTAGGCAAACGAAAATCCATCTCAATTTTCGGCACAGATTACCCCACGCCCGATGGTACGTGTATTCGAGATTATATTCACGTTAATGACTTAGCAGATGCCCATATTTTGGGATTGGAATATTTATTAAAAGGTGGCGATAGCGAAGTTTTTAATTTGAGCAATGCCAGCGGCTTCTCTGTTAGAGAAGTCATTGCGGCAGTCGAACAAGTCACAGGGATTTCGATACCAGTAGAAGAACACGATCGCCGTCCTGGCGATCCCCCAATTCTCATTGGCACCAGCGACAAAGCCAGAACAGTCTTAGGCTGGCAGCCTCAGTATCCATCTATCCAAGATATTGTCGCTCACGCGTGGCAGTGGCATCAGAAGCGACATAAATAAGGGTATGGGCATAGGGCATGGGGCATGGGGCATAGGGCATTGGGCATTGGGCATTAGTTATTCCACTGTTGCTTTCCCTGCTCCCCCTGCTCCCCTGCTCCCCTGCTCCCCTGCCCCTCTGCTTCCTCCCTACTCCCCACCCCTCCTCATACTTTGCATGACGACAACTAAGATGCCGATAAATCCGAGAATTGGCAGTGCGATCGCCCAAGTTGGTAATTGTTGAGATTGACCCTCTACTAAATCACCATTGACATCTCGCAGGTTTCGTGTACTTTGTGTAGACCCGCCTCCTGCCACAGTCACTTCAAACTTGAATTCAAAGGGTTTGAATCTTGCCCCAGAGACAGGTTTTCCATTTAGTTGCAACTGATAAAGCCCTGGTTTGGGAAAGACAACTTCTGCACCTGGAATGCCTTTATAACGTTCGGCTGCCACAGGTTGTAACTGTGGTTCTAACAGTGGTGGCTCTCCGGTTGCATAAGGTTCGGCATAAACAGCCAACTGACAATTACACTGTGACAGGGGAATCACCTTTCCACCTCTGCGGGTAAGTGCAAACCAGGCTTGGCTTGGTTCTCCAGCACGGGGATTATCATTTGGTTCAATGTGGAGAGTGCCGCCAACATCTGAGGCTACTTCCACCTTATGAGCAAAAGCAGGGTAAAGATTAGTTATTGAGATAACTAAGCAACTCAGGAATAATAAATACTTTATTGTTCCTTGATTTTTCCAGAAAATACCTTTTTGAGGGTAACGCCTCTGTTTTTGACTCGTTAAAATGGAGCCAGAAAATAAGGATGATTTACCGCGATTTGGTTGGGGGAACATAAAACTTTTCTACGGCTAACTTTGACCAGAAAAAGCGCGATCGCACTAGCAAGACACTGAGAGTAACAATTACCATCAGTACTGCCGCTAATTTATTTCCCCAAGTTGATTGCAAGGAACCCAGGTAATGGGAACCAATCAACACAGTATGAATGGCACTCAAGAGCAAGGCTGGCACACCCAATAGATGAATCTGTCGCCAACGCTTGCCCAAAGATTTTTGCAACGATTCCCAACTTGTAAAAGCGGCGGGGGACATTAATACCAATGCTACAGCACCCGCAGCCATCCCCCACTGAAATTCTGGTGGCAAAAACGAAAAGGCGGCAAAATTCCATTGCAATGAGTGTTCTATCATGTGGAAGGTGTGAACCACAGAAAGCACAAAAGATCCCACACCCAAGCCGCGACGATAACGCAGTGGTGAAGCCCACAACCCACTAATCGGGCGCGCAATTAACGCCAAAATTAAGCAGATTAAGGCGGCGTGTCCGGTGTAATCTACCATTGTGTCGCCAGTCCGCAGCAAGGTGATGACGCCAATGGTGAGTGTTACCCAACCACCTAATCGAAACAACTGACTGCGCCTGTCTTTACTTACCAATGATGTGGAAACCCCTACACCTAACATCGTGGGCAAGGTTCCCAAGCCAAAAGCCAGCATAGTAGCTGTACTCATCCATAAATTGCCAGTTTCAGCGGCTTTAATTTGGGCAGCATACAGGAAACCACAGGGCATTAAACCCCAAGTCATCCCTAAAAGCATTGGCGTCCACCATTTGGTTTTTAAGGAAAGTTTAACCATTCCTCTGCTGAGGCGATCGTGTAAACTACCTTGCAATAGGGGATGTAACACGGGAATACGCGGTAGTAAATCGGGTTTTACTTGTCCTAAGCCAAACCAAATCAACATCACACCAGTCAGAATTGCCATCCAGCGCCGGAAGTCGCTGCCAACACCCGCTAGCTGTCCACCTTGCAGTAATACCGAACCTAGCGCCCCAATGCCAGCACCGACTAGAGCATAGCTCAACATCCGCCCCAGGTTTAGCAGGACATGAAATTTTAATTGCTGTTGCCAAGTATCGGGCTTTTCTAAGGTTGATATCCGTCCCAAGGAGACTGTTTGTGGAATTTTCGGCTGATGAGACAGAGAAAATGCCACTGTTAGCGGGCCACACATCCCAAAGCAGTGTCCAAAACTCCCCAGGAACCCCAGGATTGCAATCAGCAACAAATCTACCATAAAAAAAGTTCCGAGTTCTGAGTTATGAGTCCTGAGTGTCCGAATAAAGATTTTGAAGAAGTAATAAGAAATTTTTTCTTTTCTTCTTTACTCAGTACTCAACACTCCTCTAGTGCGGAACTGTAAGTGAAGTTGCGATCGCTGTCAAAAGACAAAGCGTCAAACTTGATATTTTCTCTATTGAAGAAGAATTCAGAAGCGTCTCCGGCTCCGCTCCTGACTCCTAAATTCTGTTCGATAAATTAATTTTACTTATAATAGACCATAAAAAAATAATACGAAATAATCTTTTTGGAAATGTTTTATGTTTTTATTTCCTAATAATTACTACTAGCGATCGCTACATTGATAATGTTGTACCGAAAGCCAATAAACAAGTTGCAAAAATTTATCCAAAAACAAAGTTATCTACATATAGGGGTTTTTCTGGCAACTCTCTTGAGCATTATATTGTTCAGTTGGGTAGCACTTTCGCAGCAACCAGTTACCCTCAATTTGTTAATGACTGCCCCTGATGCCGAACCTTGGAGGCAGGGTTTAATTAGAGACTTCGAGGCTGAGAACCCAGGTATTCGCATTAACTTGGTTGAAGGGCCGAATGCCACAAATTTGCTCGAAGACCTATATACCTCATCTTTTATCTTGGGTGAATCCCCTTATGACCTGATCAATATGGATGTGATCTGGACATCCAAGTTTGCTGCTGCGGGATGGTTGCTACCTTTAGGCGATCGCATTTCTAAACAGGAGTTGGCAGAATTTTCACCCCAGGATGTAGAAGGGGGACGTTATCAAAACCAGCTGTACCGCATTCCAGTGCGTTCCGACGTGGGAATGCTCTACTACCGGGAAGATTTAATCAAACAAGCGGGATTGCAACCGCCAGAAACCTTTGATGATTTGCTCCAAATTTCCCAAGTCTTGCAGAAGAAAAATCAGGTGAAGTGGGGCTATGTTTGGCAGGGTCGCCAATATGAAGGACTTGTGGCGATGTTTGCAGAAATCCTTGATGGCTTTGGTGGCTTCTGGGTTAAACCCGACACCCTCGAAGTTGGACTAGATCGACCAGAAACATTACGAGCCATTGAGTTTCTGCGTAGTACGGTTAAAGAAGGCGTTTCTCCTCCTGGAGTCACAACCTATCAAGAAGAAGACACCCGCCGTTTGTTTCAAAGTGGTCAAGTAGCGTTTTTACGCAGTTGGCCTTATGCGTGGCCTTTAGCCCAGGCAGAAAATTCGCCAATCCGGGGCAAAATTGCAATTAAACCGATGGTTCATGCTCCTGGGAAGACGGGAGCGGCTTGTCTAGGGGGCTGGGGTTTAGGGATTGCGAAATCTTCTCAACATCCTGAAGAAGCTTGGAAAGCAATTAAGTATTTTACCAGTCGGGAAGCACAGCGCCGATTCATTTTCAGTGCCGGCTATGTGCCCAGTCGTCGGGAACTGTTTACAGACCCAGGTATTGTTGCGAAATACCCCCACTATCCACAGTTATTGCAGGTCGTAGACAATGCAGTTTTACGTCCGCCGATCGCGCAATATGCTCAGACATCAGATATTTTACAGCGTTATCTCAGCGCCGCCTTATCCGGTCGAATGAATTCGGAACGAGCAATGCAAGCTGCTGCTGCCGAAACGCGGCGACTGTTGGGGGCAGGGAGCAGGGGAAAGTAAGTCAAAAGCTAAAAGTAAAAAGTAAAAAGAAAAGAATTAAGACTTCATCAGTTCTATGCTTGCCCTTTAACTTTTGACTTCTTAGCCAATTTCATCTGTAATGCCAATTGCTAATTAAGATCAACAGTAGAAACACTCATTTATCCGGGAGTAACAAACGTGGCAATTATTCAAGGCACCCCTGGAAACGACTATTTAACTGCGACTCAAGGAAACAATCAAATAAATAGCTATGAAGGCAATGACACTCTAATAGGTGGGTCGGATAACGACTACTTAGTTGGAGGAGGAGGTAATGACATTCTCACTGGTGGTACTGGTAGAGATACCTTTGTCCTGAATTACTCAGGTAGCGGTATTGATACAATTACAGACTTCTCAGTTTATGACGATCGTCTTGAAATTACTACCCCTCCTATTGATCCTATTGGCAGCGTCAATTACGCCAACGGTTATAAAGGCGATGACACTCTAATAGCTAGATCAGGTAAAGACTACTTAGTTCGAGGAGGTGGTAAGGCCATTCTCACTGGTGGCCATGAATCTTCTCTAACAATAGTTGGTTGGGGTATCAGATTACCTGATTATTTCAGCTATAACGGAACAAATGGTGCTCTATCTTATCATAGTCAGCAGTTAGCTTGGCTGCCTCTTAACCTTGACTTTGCTAACGTTTTAGGACTTACGCAGTAACAGAAAAGTCAAAATAGTAGGTATGATTTTCAAGGCTTCTAATTAGATTTTTCAATTACCTTTTTGCGATACCTTTCTTGAAAAGTTCAGTTGCCTTTGGCGTTGCCGCAGGGATCAGCAGGAACCGCATATCTGACTTTTCGCTGTGGTTTTTGCTAGTTTATGTAAGCAATAAAGGGTGATTTGCAAAAGGCTGAAACGACGTATTTAGGTTGATATACAGGATGATTCTTTGGTAAAGTGCGTAAGTCCTAAAATTCATCCAGTCACTACTGTCACAACAGCGGATTAGTAATCAAAAAACCTAACCTTCCAGCAGAGTTACCTGGAGAGGGGTAGGGGCAAAGGTTCGCACCAACATTACTAAGGTGATGTTCTATCTTGCAATGAAGTAACTTTCAAGGTTAGGAGACAAGTTCTGTGAGTTTCAGAAACTGGTTTGGTCACGGTTGTCACTTAGGGTTGTTGGGCTTGGTGATTCTAGTAGGTGCGATTGGAATAGAAGGAGGCAGCACATCCGCTCAGGTGACTCCCGATCCCTCTGTGGGAACTCAAGTAAAGCGAATCGACGACATCACCTTGGATATTACAGGGGGTACAACCGTTGGCAATACAAATTTATTCCATAGTTTCAGCAACTTTAGTGTTAAACCTGATGAGGTAGTCAGTTTCCGTAACGTCGGTACTATCAACAATATTTTGGTGCGAGTTACAGGGGGAAAACCCTCTGACATCCAGGGAACACTTCAAGCTAAAGGTAAAGCTAATCTCTTTTTAATAAATCCCAACGGCATCATATTTGGAGGAAATTCCCAATTAATTATTGGCGGTTCATTTATCGCAACAACAGCCAGTGCGATCCGGTTTCTAGGTGGTGGAGAATTTTCTATGACTTCACCCGTCAATCCGCTTAACCCCTTGCTGAGAGTTAATCCTTCTGCATTTCTATTCAATCAAATTCTATCTCAGCCTATTAAGTCGATTCAAGTCAATGAAGCAACTCTATCCGTTCCTGAGAGTCAGAGTTTAGTGCTATTGGGAGGCGATGTGAATTTAGAAGGAGCGGTCATGGATGCTCCAAATGGTCGAGTCGAATTAGGAGGATTGGCAGGAGTAGGAACGGTAGGGTTGAACATTGATAACAACAATTTCGGCTTAAGTTTTCCTGATAGTGTAGCGCGATCAGATATATCTCTTACCAATTATGCAGCAGTAAATGCTAGTGGTGAAGGCGGTGGTGCTATCCAGATACAAGGCAGGCGCGTTACACTCGCCGATAATTCAAGTATTGCGGTTGATACCCTAGCCTCAAAATCGGGGGGAACATTAGTGGTAAACGCATCGGAGTCAGTAAAACTCTTGGGAGGAAGCAGGCTGTCGACTGAGACAACAAGCTCTGGAAATGCCGGAGAATTAAGGATTGAAACTGGGCGGTTGATTATTCAAGATGGGGCGCAGGTTTCAGCTTCCACTTCTTTACAATCTACAGGAGGGGGAGGAACTTTGTCTATCAATGCAAGGGACTCTATCCAACTCATTGGAACTTCTCCAGAAAATAATCCCAGTGGCTTGTTTACTGTAACACAAGGCGCTGGAAATGCCGGAGAATTGAAGATTGAAACTGGGCAGTTGATTATTCAACATGGGGCGCAGGTTTCAGCTTCCACTTATAAAGAATCTACAGGAGAGGGAGGAACTTTGTCTGTCAATGCAAGGGACTCTATCCAACTCATTGGAACCTCGCCAGAAAATAATCCCAGTGGCTTGCTTACTGTAACACAAGGTGCTGGAAATGCCGGAGAATTAAAGATTGAAACTGGGCAGTTGATTATTCAAGATGGGGCGCAGGTTTCAGCTTCCACTTATAAAGAATCTACTGGAGGGGGAGGAACTTTGTCTGTCAATGCAAGGGACTCTATGCAACTCATTGGAACTTCGCCAGAAAATAATCCCAGTGGCTTGTTTAGCCTAACACAAGGCGCTGGAAATGCCGGAGAATTAAGGATTGAAACTGGGCAATTGATTGTTCAAAATGGAGCAAGAATTTCAGCTTCCACTTCTGGGGAGTCTACTGGAAATGGGGGAAGCATCATAGTTAAGGCTGAAGAATTAAATGTCTTAAAAGGTGACATAACTGTGAGCAGTCAAGGCACAAAAAAGGCAGGTGATTTGGAAATCACTGCTCGTTCTATCAAATTGGATAATCAAGGTAGGCTCATTGGGCAAGCTAACTCCGGTGATGGTGGCAATATTACGCTGAACTTGCAGGACTTATTGCTACTGCGCCGCAAGAGTGAAATTTCTACTTCAGCAGGCACTAAAGGGGCTGGTGGAAACGGAGGTTATATCACCATCAATGTCCCTCATGGCTTCATCGTCGCTAAACCAAATGAAAACAGCGACATCACCGCCAATGCTTACGATGGTAAAGGGGGAACAGTCACAATCAACGCTACTAAGATTTTTGGAATTGCGTCACTAACTAGCGAAGACCTTAAAAGGTTGCGCCCTACCGATTCAGACCCGCGTCACCTTATGACAAATGATATTATAGCAATTTCCCAAACAAAACCTAATTTAAGCGGCATTGTAGAAATCAACACGCTTGATGTTGACCCCTATCGAGGATTATTAATTAACTTACCAGCCGTACCAGTTGATACTCAAGTGTCGCAAGTCTGTCAAGGGCGCACAGCACAAAATAAAGGCAGTTTTACAATCACTGGACGTGGGGGTTTACCCCGCAATCCCTATGACCTTCTTTCTCCTAATGCAGTTCTGGCAGATTGGGTAACTTTCGACCCAAGGGGTGAAAACCCCGTTAGTACAGATGTTTCTACTCAGGCAACTAACCCGACACCAGCGCCGATTATGGAAGCGCAAGGGTGGGTGAGAAATGCAAAAGGAGAGATTGTACTAACGGCTTATGCGCCTACAACCACGCTTCATAGTTCGTGGCAGAAACCAGCTAATTGCCGTAGCGATTTTTAGATCGCCTGTCAGAGATATTATTTACTATGTTGAGCTAACCTGCGGAATGTCGGTTTTAACTTCATCTTGGGAGCAAGGGGAGCAAGGGGAGAAGAATTAATAGCCAGTTCCCAGTGACAAATGACAAAGCGCAAAGTCTGAGCAGAGGTTTCCTCCGATCTGAACTTTGTAAGAGAGGACAAATGACCGATGACAAATTTACATACACTCAAAAATCGAGAACAACAGACAGCCTGGATTTTATTAACACCCGCATTGCTGCTGTTGTTGTTTGTATTTGCCTACCCGATTTTACGAGCATTCTGGTTAAGCGTATTTACTAGAAATTTGGGAACAGAGCTACAACCTGTATTCTCTGGTTTGGAGAATTATGTACGGATGGCGGGGGATGGTCGTTTCTGGCAGAGTTTGTGGGCAACAACCGTGTTTACAACAGCATCGGTAATCTCAGAACTACTGCTAGGACTGGGGATTGCCTTAGTTCTCAATCAGGCGTTTTTTGGGCGGGGCATAGTGCGTACAACCGCGATTATACCTTGGGCTTTGCCTACTGCCTTGATTGGTCTGGCGTGGTCTTGGATTTTTAACGACCAGTTTGGGGTTGTGAACGATATTCTGCGGCGATTGGGGCTGATTCAGACTGGGATTAACTGGTTAGGAGATCCAACACTGGCGATGATAGCAGTGGTTTTTGCTGATGTTTGGAAAACTACGCCGTTTATCAGTATCCTGCTGCTAGCTGGGTTGCAGTCGATATCACAAGACCTCTATGAAGCTTATTCGGTCGATGGGGCAACTGCTTGGCAAAGCTTCCGCAATATTACCCTGCCACTGCTGCTGCCACAGATATTAATTGCAGTGCTATTTCGGTTTGCTCAAGCTTTCGGAATTTTTGACTTGATTGCAGTGATGACTGGGGGTGGCCCTGGTGGCGCTACGGAAGTGGTGTCATTGTACATTTACTCTACGGTGATGCGCTACTTAGATTTTGGGTATGGAGCAGCCCTGGTAGTGGTGACATTTTTAATATTGATTGCGGCGGTAGCGATCGCTAGTTTCTTACTTAACAAATATCGTGCCAAAACATCAGGAGCCATTTAAGCCATGAGTGTAACTCCACAAGCAGTTCCAACAACTCCAAAACGAACAGTGGGAACCAAGTTTTCTCTGAAAAAAATCTTGCTGTTCATCATAGTTGTATTAATAGTCCTATTTAGCCTAGCACCAGCTCTATGGCAATTGCTGACCTCGTTTAAAGTGAATGAGGATATTGCCGCCGTTCCTACTGTCTATTTCCCCACACGATTCACTTTCAATCACTACATTGAGTTATTTACTCGTCGTCCATTTTGGCGCTACATCTTCAACAGTGCCTTTGTCTCGATTACTTCCACAGCTGTAGCTTTAGCGATCGGCGCACCTGCGGCATATGCCCTCGCACGATTACGCCCTTGGGGTGAACGAGCTATCCTCGCCAGCATTCTAATTGTCACCTTATTTCCTGGAATTCTCTTGTTCTTAGGACTATTAGAAATTATCCAAGCGCTGAGATTGGGTAACAATTATCTGGCGCTGATTATACCCTATACTGCGATCAATTTGCCGCTGACAATTTTAGTACTTAAAAGCTTTTTTCAACAATTACCAAAAGACTTGGAAGATTCCGCTAGGGTCGATGGCTACAACACCTTTCAACTACTCTGGCAAATCGTGCTACCCATGACCCTTCCCGCCTTGGTGACTACTGGAATCCTCACCTTTATTTTTGCTTGGAACGAGTTTATTTTCGCTCTGACGTTTATGACCCGTGAAGAGTTGAAGACAATTCCCGTTGCTGCCGCTCAGTTGGGTGGTGCGACAATATATGAAATTCCCTATGGACCGATCGCTGCTGCTACTGTCGTCGGGACATTACCCCTAATTTTACTAGTTTTGTTTTTCCAGCGCCGGATTGTCCAAGGTCTTACCGCTGGTGCTGTAAAAGGATAAGGGAAAGCAGGGGGAGCAGGGGGAGCAGAGGGAGAATAATAATTTCTGACAAATGACCAATGACCAATGACAAATGAAAAATGAAAAATGAAAAATGGCTAAACTCGAACTCACAAACTTAAACAAAACCTATAATCCTAAAGTTGTTCCAGTCAAGGACGTTAGCTTAACTGTAGATAACCATGAGTTTCTCACTTTACTTGGGCCTTCTGGCTGTGGCAAATCTACCGTCCTACGCATGATTGCGGGTCTTGAAGAACCGACTCGTGGTCAAATTAAGATTGGGGAGGTGGATGTCACCTATAAACGAGCAGCCGATCGCAACATTGCAATGGTATTCCAAAGCTATGCACTCTATCCCCACATGACGGTGTACGAAAACCTCGCTTCTGGACTCAAGCTGAAAAAAGTACCACCGATAGAAATTAAACAGCGAGTGGCAGAAGTGGCAGAAGTTTTAGGATTAGCAGAGTTAATGAACCGCAAGCCTGGCCAAATGTCTGGAGGTCAACGCCAGCGGGTTGCGGTCGGTCGTGCTTTGGTGCGTAATGCCGATGTCTACCTGCTGGATGAACCTTTAAGTAACCTGGATGCACTACTGCGGGAACGAGTCCGAGCCGATATTAAGCAAATTTTTGCAGCCCAAAAAGTGCCAGTTGTCTACGTCACCCACGACCAAACCGAAGCGATGACGCTCTCTACCAAAGTTGCATTGCTTAATGATGGCTATGTCCAGCAACTTGACCCACCTGACCGCATCTATAACCATCCAGCGAATCTATTTGTGGCTGGATTTGTTGGTAGTCCGCAAATGAATTTGCTGACTTTACCTTGTAAGGGACAATATGCGCTGCTGGGTAACTTTCAGGTTCATCTCCCAGATATACCAACAGTACCACCGCAGATTATTTTGGGAATCCGCCCAGAGAATGTCCGCATTGCTCAACCAGGTGATACCCAGACTATCAAAGGGCGAGTGTTTTTAGTGGAAAATTTGGGTATGCACTATTTGGTCAGTGTCAGGGTTGAGGGTTCACAAACCGGAGCGATTACGGTACGTGCTTTGTTGCCAACAGACCAAAATTGGAGTGGCGAGGATATTACACTAGCATTGCCCCCTGAAGATATTCACTGGTTTGATGTGCAATCTGGCCATGCTCTTGTTAAGAGACAAATGTTAGGTTAACGCAAGCAAAAGACGCGATGAATCGCCGTCTCTACAATAGACCTCTTGCATAAATAAAAAACAAAGAACCCCACCCCGCATTTGCTAACGCAAACGTTCCCCTCCCCGCAAGCCTACGGTGTACACACAAGTCTGAAGTTGTTCAAGAATCTGGGTTTTACTCAACCCTAACCACTGCTTGAATTCAATAAACAACCACCCGAATTCAATAAACAACCACCCGAATTCAATGAACGACCACCCGAATTCAATGAACGACCACCTGAATTCAATGAACGACCACCCGAATTCAATAAACGACCACCCGAATTCAATATATTTATTGCATAAATTCTCAAAACCTCACCTGAAAACTGATTTACTAAGGTTTTAGCTTTAGTTTTACCCCACCCTAACCATCACTGCGATTAAGTAGGTAATCTTTGGGATTTAAGAAGAAATTTGACTTGTGTGTACACGGTAGCCCCGCAACGCAAGCGGGGAGGGGTTGGGGGTGGGGTGTTAGGGACTTTTGCAAGAGGTCTAATTCAGATTTATCGCGTCTTTGCGATCGCTAGAATTTTCATCAAAAAACCTTAACCGCAGCAATCCTAGAAAGTGATGCTTGGGGATTTGCGCTACAGTTCAGTTAAGCATTTCTTTCTTCTCTCAGTGCCCTCTGCGTCTCTGTGGTTCGTTAAAAAATTGACTTTGACAAAGAGTTTTAGCCTTAGCTGAACCGTATTGGATTTGCGCTACCCTAAGTCAGGAAGCCAAGGATAAATCAGATGAGAAAATGGATTTGGCTGATGCTGTTGGTGCTGATGGCAGTTGCCGTGTTGGGTAGCAGAGGCAGCACGTTTTTTGAACAGCGTCCCTCACCGACAATTGTTGAGCGGATTCCAGTGAAAACACCCGAAGCACAGCCAGAGTCAAGGGAAGTTTACATTGCCCCGCAAGTGTCCACTGACAAGCTGCTAAACCATATCCAAAAGTTGAATTTTCAGCGCTACACAACAAAAGAGCGATCGCTTACTCGCACTTATATTACAACTGAACTGAAAAAATTCGGCTGGAAACCTAAATTAGAAAAGTTCTCTGACGGTGTGAATATTTTTACCGAACGTCTAGGAACTAACAAAGCCGCGAAAGCAATTCTTGTAGCAGCACATTACGATACTGTTGCCTCTTCCCCTGGTGCCGATGATAATGCCAGTGGTGTAGCCGTAGTCCTGGAAGTAGCTCGGTTGCTCGGTTCTCGTCCTACGCCACGGACGTTACAGCTAGCTTTTTTTGACCAAGAGGAAGCAGGACTTTTGGGTAGTCAGGCTTTTGTGAGTAAGACAGCACGCTTGCAAAACTTAGGCGGAGCGATCGTTATGGATATGGTAGGTTACGCTTGTTACACTCCTGGTTGTCAGAAATACCCTGCCGGATTGCCTGTTACGCCACCTAGCGACAAGGGCGACTTTTTAGCAGTAGTTGGTGATACAGAACACTTGTCTTTACTGAATGCCTTTCAAAACTCACAGAACATCCCCTCAATCGCGCTGAATAAACAGGAATCAAATTTACCAGCAGTTCTAACACTACCAATTCCTTTTAAAGGTTTACTGACACCAGACACCCTACGCAGCGACCATGCACCCTTTTGGTATCAAGGTGTGGGTGCTGTGCTGGTGACAGATACCGCAAATTTACGCACTCCGCACTATCATAAACCTAGCGATGTGCCAGCTACTATCGAGCGATCGTTCTTCACAGGAGCAGCACAAATTGTAGTTAATGCGACTAGTGCCTTGTTAGAAAAAGACCAGCTTTTGGAAAGAAACTCAACCACCAAGCTAACTGATGAATTATGAATTATCTTGCCTTGCTTTTGGTTCCGGGAAAGTCAACGTCCAATTATTTTTATCATTGACCTGAGAATATAAACCTTGAAGAATAAGCCGCAGAGTTTTTCGAGTTCTAATCGGCTTCTTTACCAGATAAGTTCCTGGTTCAGCAAAGATATCATCAAAGTTTTGTTTATGACCAAATTGTTTTGAACAGTAACTACCAGCACCTTGGACTGTTAACACAAAAAATGGAGCTTGTTTGTATTCATTAGGAATCATAAAGATTCCATATACATGGTGACGACCACGCCACGGCTGAACACTAACCTTAGTAGCATGTACTTGGAATTTTGTAGTTTTTGATGCGATAAAAGCCTCAAAATTGCAATCAGAATCATTCACAGGCCACCACAGTGTAATAATACTCAGAGAGAGCAGAAAAATTAAAATATAGGGTAGTCTGCGACGCATAAAGCCAAGAAAAATTGTTGATGCGGCTGGGGGAATTTGATGAGTAACGATTGTGCAGCTACAGCAGTCAGACTATTCACCTGCAACACTTCTGCAAGATGTTTTAAAAAGCAAAGACAAAACATTAAGCAGTCGGTTAAACTTTACTGTCAAAAAAAAATTGCAGATTGTAGATGCGTAGTTTACCGCCGCAGGCATCGCTTCCCCTGTTCTAGTAGCTCCGTTACAGTATTAAACCTAGCTGAGAAACAATCGAGCTTTTGTGGCTGTTAACACTGATTTATGCTCAAATTTTTAACTGTGATGAATTCTACAATTCGTTACTTTTGTTATGCTTGTAATATGGCTCTGTTTGCATCAGCAGATCCTTTGAAGAGAATTAGAGCGTAGGCGTAGCCCGCCGTAGACATCGCCATCAAGTTAAGAAAAAATTTACTTTTATTTCTAAGCAATTATTGGGGTAGTCAAATACACAAATATCCGTTATATTCCCGTAAGTAACAGTTGGTATAAAAGTTTATGGGAAAAATTTGGAGAAGTCTTAAGACAGTTGCGGGTTTCTTTGGCGCAATCGCACTTACACAGATCGGGGCAAATACTTCGGCCATTGCTGCTGATACAGTTGTTGTGCGTTTGGGTTTATTTACAGAATCCATCTCTGTTACTGAGTTGCAAAAGGCTGTAAAAACAGGAAAATTGCCTGGGAGTTTACAGTCTTTATCTGAAGAACAACGCCGCTTCTTCTTGGGGGCGCTGGGTATGAATATACCCATGAATGTTGTCACACTTGATAGGTTAATTAATACCCAGATTGGTACAACTATTCTCAATGACTTCGCTACAGCCTTAGCCCGAAAGGATAAAGCTGGGGTACAAGCACTGAGAGCAGGATTGGTATTAGGTTCTACTGCACCGCAAGGTCTTTCTATACTGAGTTTTATTGGTGCTTATCCCAGTAAACGCTTAGAAATTGATTTGCCAAAGGCTTTTGTTGTTGCAGGGAATTTAAATACAGCTTTTTGGCGTACCCAGCAATTCATGTTAGCGATCGCTCCCCAACTCGACCCCATAACAGCACATCCGAGAACACCGCAGATTGCTTTTCCTTTTGATCCCAGCCAACCAGGAAGCGCCCAAGTAAAAATACTCAATTTAAGTCTGAACGATCAAAAGCGCGATCGCAAAATCCTAGTTGATATTTACTGGTCAACTGCTGCAACTCCCGACAAACCCGTAATTGTCTTTTCTCACGGCTTCGGGTCAGTCCGCACGGACTTGCGTTACCTAGCAGAACATTTAGCATCCCACGGTTATGTAGTAGCAGCTTTAGAACATCCCGGTAGTAATCAGGCAAATGCTAACTTAGCATTACAAGGCAAAACCAGAGTCATGCAGCCTCAAGAGTTTTTGTATCGTCCTCAAGATATTAGTTTTGTCCTCGACGAATTAGCAAAGCTCAACCAAACGACTAATCATCCCCTGCAAGGGAAACTTGCAACTACAAACGCGATGGTTGTTGGCTATTCTTTTGGTGGTGGTACAGCTTTAGCACTTGCTGGAGCCGAGTTACAACTAGAACATCTCAAACAACGCTGCAAAAAGAACCTGACTATCTTGAGTTTGGGAGAAAATATGCAGTGCATCGCTCAAGAACTACCAGAAAATAGCTATCAACTACGAGATCCCAGAATCAAACAGGCGATCGCTCTCAATCCCACAACTTCTCTAATTTTTGGCGAAACTGGGTTAACTAAGATACAAGTTCCTACCATAGTGTTAGCAGGTTCCGCCGATAAAACTACCCCAGCTTTAACTGAACAAATTGTCGGATTTGAAAAAATCCCATCCCCAAAATCGCTAGTTGGTATAATTGGGGGTACTCATCTCAGTGTAAAAGACCCCAGTACCACATTAGATCAGATAGGACAACCAAATACACCGATTAGTGGCGGTGAAGTTGTGGGTGAACAAGCAGCAGATGTTCGCAAGTACGTTAAAGCTATAGCCTTGGCCTTTGCTGCACAGATGACTCCAGAAGCTAAAAACTATGCTATCTTCCTGACACCAGACTATGCTCAGTTTGCTTCAACAGCCGCATTTCCATTTCGTCTAATTACGCAGATTCCACCTGATGCTATGGCAGTGGTGAAAGAATTTGTTGAGAAATAAGGAACTTCCTGTTAAACAAACATCGGACTTACGTATCATACATATTGACTATACTAATTTTGGGATTTTGAGCCATGTCTAACACCCAGAACAGTAAATATGCGACAAAATCGGGGTTGCAATCAGCACCTGAAATATAAATTTGCTTTAATACATATTATGGTTAATTTGTCTAGTAACGTAAGTCCTAAAATATTTAATTTTGTGAGCAGCTTACTTAAGAATAGGGGTACGGGGAACAATAGAAGTTGCCGCTCATTCTACCAATCCCTACGATTTTTATTTTTAGACCCAATAAAGCCTAAACTACCGATATTTCGCTCCAAATACCTCACGTTGAGATCAACCAATTGAAAATACAGTACTTTATCATCTAAGTGGAATAACTACCCCACCCGCCCGATCAGGCATTCCCCCCAATCTATTTGGCAGAGTGTATTTTATTAATTTGTCATCCGCTCTAAGTAATATACAGCTTATAAAATTGGACTTATACCAATTCTGTGTAAACTTTTTACTTACTACAAGTATAGTACCTTGATAGTAGCCCTAAAGTTGCTGTTAAATCTACACCAAATTTTCACAGTAAAAATAACTATTTACACATAAAATTTATAATGTCTTGATAAAAATAACAGAAGCTTAAGAGTGTAAAAACTAGGAGCAGATGCCGAATAATGATGATACATACGTATCCTATAAAAATTGTCAATTGTTTTTGAAAAAACCTGTCAAGTAATTGTAAGGTGTGGTAGTAATTTGTAATACAAGCTACATATATTTCAAAATTCAAATATTAGTCCTGTAGCTAACATATTACAAAGTAATTTCAAAACAAATTATTTGCTGCGAAATATATTTGTGTATGTATTGAGGTAAATTACTTTAAGTTCACAAAAAAATGGGAGAGCATTGTTATCTTCTGCAAGCCACAGATTAACCAAAAGTAAACAACAAAGAGCTTGTTTTATTTACTTAAATAATTAGTTTCACCTTTTAAAACTAATTTGGAATTCAGAATTAAACAATTATTCCGTTTCACTCAAGCTTATGCAACTCTATACAACTCGTGAAATCGAACAACTCCAGCAACATGAAGACCTTTCTGCCTTAATTGAAATTATGAAGTGGGTGAAAAACTTTTTAGGAAGGTCTCATCCTGACTTAGGTAGACCCGGCGCAGTTTGTCCCTTTGTACCTTACTCTCTCAAATCAAATAGTATTCGTCTAGCAGTTATTCACACGAAAGATTTGTATCCAGAACAATTAGAAGAGATTGTTGGACGCTATCGAGATATATTTCTGCAAATAGATGTTAAAGAGCAGGAATTAGCAATTAATAAAGCTTTTTTACTTATTTTTCCTGACATCCATATAGAAGATGCTTCTAAAGTAGTAGATAGTGTCCAACAAAAACTTAAACCTTTGTTTGTTGAGTCAGGACTGATGATAGGAGAATTTCATAAACGTAATGATTCTCCTGGTCTGCACAACCCAAAATTTCGTCCACTTCGTAGCCCTATCCCCTTGTTGGCTATCCGGTTCATGGTTGAAGCTGACCTCCCCTTTCTTCAAAATCCGACCGATCCACACTTACGTATTCGGTATTTGGAAGCTTATTTAAAGAATTTTGAGCATAAATTTACAGATGAAACAAAGTTTAAAAATGCTCATCAAGCATTGGCTTTAGCAAAAGCACAAATTCAACAAGAAAATTTGGTGAGTTCTTACATTTAACAAATGTTTTAATTCAGGGCTAGTACCGCAAGGCGGAATTAAAAATTAAAAATTAAAAATTAGAAATGAATACAGTATAAGGGTTTCGTTGATTTGGAATGATTGGTTTATTTCCGCCGTGTTGTACTAGTGATTGAGCATGGGTATGGAGCGTTAAAAGTCTTTCCAGTTCGCTACACCTTGAAATAAGTGGGATAAAAATGACGAATTTACTGCTAGTTGCAATCGCTTAATGCAGATAGCATCAGATTGTAGTCACAATGTAAATTAGCGTACTACATTAGAAGCGATCGCTAATTATCAATTAGTCAATATCAATACTTCAATAACTTCACTTTGATTTACAATCATTGCACACACTTTTGTGTCGAGATTTAGGATTGCGATATTATTTATGATATAAAAAAAACAAATAATTTAGTAAATAAAATGGCAAAAGAAATAGAGCGTAAATATTTAGTGAGAGGAGATAGCTGGAGAGGATTAGCTGAAGGTAGTGTATATCGTCAAGGATACATTGCTACGCAAGACAAAGCGACTGTACGTATACGTATAGTAGGGGAAAAAAGTTATTTGACCATTAAAGGCCCCAATATTAAATATTCAAGATTAGAGTTTGAGTATCCTATTCCTGTTAAAGATGCTCAAGAAATACTTGAGACATTATGTCAACGTCCCTTTATAGAAAAAACCAGATATAAAATAGAGTCGGGTGGTTTTATTTGGGAAATAGATGAGTTTGATGGTGTTAATAAAGGACTGATATTAGCAGAAGTTGAACTCAGCGATGAAAATCAGCAAATTGAATTACCAACCTGGATTGGACAAGAAGTTTCTGATGACTCCAGATATTTCAACAGCAATTTAGTCAAATACCCTTTTTCACAATGGTAATAGCTGAAATATTGAGAACATCCCAATTTTGCGAAAATACCTAACTAACAGAATTCGCAGCTACGCAAACGTAGGCAAAGCCTTTCCTTAAGATAACCCGCTTCCGAAAATAAAATTTTCTATTCAGATGCGGTACAACGTTATATCGCAAGGTGTGGGGGCACGACAAGCCCATTGGTGTCAACTTAACGTGAAAGTTCTATAATCACCTGATATTAAGTCCACTCGCTTACCATCACTATCCGCGTCACCCCACCCCGGTTTTAGCTTTAGACAAAACCGGGGTGGGGTGACGCGTATGTGGGACATGCATTTGAGCTTAAGTTGACATCAATGCGACAAGCCGTGTCCTTACGGATATACCTTACGTAAACGAGAACCGCTATATTTAATTTTTGTCGAACTTATGTATTAAATTTTGGAAAAAAAGTGTTCGTGTAAATTATTCGCGAACTAAAAATCTAAGCATCATAAATTATCCCAGTTATTTTGCAATCTGAGTTTAATACTTCAAGTCTCAGAACATTTACGCAGCTTTTTATTTATCAGATATTGATTTTTAAATGCTTCTTGACAACAGGATGCTTATTTCATTGCGTAACTTATTTCTTAGAAGCCTCATTAGTAAATATTGTATCTACGGACGTGTAATTACTTGTTAGAAAATTCAAGAAAATATAAAAACTCTAGTATATTTTCGCCTATCAATTCAGCATTAACCGCAATAGGATGTAGCAAAAGACATATCACTCGCCAGATTAACAGGTGCGTTCTGAGCTAAATGACCATTAAGAAACTTTTGCTAATCAAGCAACCGGAAGTTGGAAAGCTCATCCGTGAAGTTCGTGGCATAACTGGTCTTATCCAAGAACAGTTTGCAGGATTTTTAGGTATAACTTATTCGACGGTAAACCGTTGGGAGAAAGGATATGCCAAGCCTTCATCTCTAGCTATGCAAAAGATTGAGGGGATGTTAGAGGAGATGGGTGAACTGGGACAGAAAGTGTCGGTGAAGTATTTGTCGAATTAGAAAGCAGGCTGAGAGGCAAATTAATTGAAGTTACTTTCCCCAAATTAACAGGTTATCGCTACGACATAACCACAAACAATTCAATTCTAATTTTAGCGATGTTTGCAGACATGCATATTTTGCGGATTACTCAACCTTTGAGTTTGAGTTTACCGTAGCCAATATTTTCTTCAATTTTCAAGACAAGTTTAGCTTAAAAACGCGCAAAAACTCCTAAAAGTTTTTTTTAATTGAGCGCCAATATTTTCCAGTCAACCTTATCCAGGACTATACAATGTTTAGTTACTCTACTCCCGCTTTAGCTACATATCTTAATATTTCTTCGCCAAGAGCAGCTTGCACTAACGGCAGCAAAGTTGCAGTCATCAATACTGAAGGTGTATGGGAAGTAGAAGGTAATGGTACGAAAAAACTAATCCCAAACTCTAATTACGATGCTCGTGACATTGTAGCAATTGACGGCAAAACTTATGTCTTAGCTGTTCCAACGGGGCTAGTAAAAATAAAAAATGACGGAACTAGGCAAAAAATAGTTAGCAACACTGCTAATTCAAAGACACGGGTAAAATTTTTGCAAGATTGGATTATTTACCAGTCTGCAAATACTCTATCAATTTATGACAAAAACCTCAACTTTAAAGCCAAACAGAGTTATGGCGTAACTGAGGTAATGGATTTTGAGTATAAAAACGGGTATCTCTACACTAGTGGCTACCAGCAACAAAAGAGGTTAGGTATTCCCGTCCAGATAGCTTTTCTTTACCGGATGGTTTTCGACGGAGCAAAAATATTTGCTTTGGCAAATTTAGCAGGAAATAACCAAGGCAAGCTTTGGGGCTACAATTCTGCCGATCTTGCTCACGACATGGCAGACACAAGACTTAACCGATTACATATTTTTGAAGACAAGCTTTATGTCCTTGGTTCAGTTTATGGAGGTAACTCAATCTACAGGTGGAATGGCAAAGACTTATTAACAAAGACTTTGATCACCACAGACAGCTATACCAATGCTGCACAAACCCGTGATGAAACAAAGGTATATATAGGAACTATTAATCTGACTAATTTTAGTGTCGAGCGTGGACAGCTAAGTGTTCCAAGAAGGCCTACAACTGCGGGGATGGGAGACGGCAGTAGCAATTTTCCTAAAACTATTTACTCAGATGGGAGTAAAATTTTCGTGGGTTCCTCTGCTGCTTATGCGATCGCTAATAGAGATAATCAAACCTTCATGGGTAAACCCATCTCGCCTTACCGTGGAGATGCGTCTCTTTTAGTTGTCTCTAAAAACCTAATGACTCGCCACGCTTGGGTAACACCGGGAAATGGTGAAGTATTACTATTTACTGATAAGTTTGCAGTCATCAAAACAGATAATAAAATAAATGACTTGGCTACAAATGTAGGAACTGCCCAAAAATTACCAACAAATACTTATTTCGTTAAATTTTAATTGAGCAACGAGATTATCTACAATCTCATTGCTCAATTCTTTTGTGCAGAAAACTATAAGCCAATACAGTTCAGAATAAACAACAAAACCCAGATGTAGAGACGCGATAAATCGCGTCTGGAAAGACCAATTATCTACACCAATAACCCTTAAGCCAGGCTTATTGAACTATAAGCAAGATTAATTATTAGTTTTGTTCGCGTATATTTTCCGCGAACAAGTTGCTTTTTTATCCAAAGTATAATACGTAGTTTACATAACTATAATATGCATAGCAAGCTTGTTAAGCTAAAAGTTTTGCCCTGTCTCATCTAACTCTTATTCGATGCAAGACCTATTATTTTAACCATTGAGGACAAGTGTAGTTCCTGTCCTTTACTTTTGTGAGAAACTTTTCGCCACAGGCTGCATTTTATTAAAGGGTAATATCAATAAATTTTAATAGCCTCTTGTTTTTTCGCACAATCTATGTGAATCTCATAATTACATAATACGGTAATTTGATCGATTTAAAGTAGTTTAGCAGTAAATTAGGTAGGTTAGCCAATAAACTCAAAATTTAGTGCCAAGTAAACTTTTAGGAGATGTAATCGTGAGTACATATCAATCTGAGTCAGGCAATAGTTCGACTTCGCAACTGAATTTAGAGACTGATCTTCTAGTCGTAGGTGGTGGCCCATCAGCAACTTGGGCAGCTTGGAATGCTGCTGCTCAAGGGGTAAGAGTGGTACTTGTAGATAAAGGCTACTGCGGTACGAATGGAGCAACAGCACTTTCTGGTACTGGTTGGCGTCCTAATCGTCGCGCTACAACAAGCTCATGATTATATGCGCTTGATGCAGAAAAAGATCACCAGAGCAGCCGTGAAAATACGTAAGCATATTCCACCCTTAGAACTGCTGGTAGACACAGAAAGTTTAGTAGCAGGTTGATTCCTGCTCCTGGATTTGCATTTAATTTTGAGTAGAGAAATTGGTGATGATGATGCTCATACGAGCGCCTTTTTTCAACGGATTATCGACCTTACAGGAAGCGATCCCAGCGACAATATCTGTAATGAAAAGTTACTTAACGATGCACAAGTTAGAGATTTTATTAACAAGGAGTATTAAGGGCGAATACTACCTGTATTTTAAAGATAGCGAAAGAATGAAGAATGACAAATTTGTTACTTCGTCTTTCCTAAATTAGGAGTTACTAAACTTAAAATTGAACATTCGTGGAGGTCAAATCATGTTTTTTGGAAAAATTGAAAAAGAATTATTTGATGGAGAAATTTGGTCAATTTGGCAAACAACTAAATTACCAGATCATCTACAGTTATTAGTGGATCAAGAACTAGGAAAACGCGATATCTGGGAATTGCAGTCTCAAAAGCCTGACAATCAGCCTATTTATCCAAATCTCTATGATGACTCTAGTCATTCAACAAATATTTAACGAAAGAGGCAGTTCTTGCGTAGGGCAGGATAGCGTAGCGGTAGCGAGTCCGCGTTCGCATAGCGTCTCGCAGAGAGCGTCGGCTAGAGTAATACTACCCTACTCAAGAACTACCGTGGTAAATTACGGTCTGAAAGGGCTGGGTTTAAGTCCCCTATCAAAATCTTTTCTTATTCCAACTCTTAACCAAACTGGCTATGCAGTAAGACTATTATTATTAGTTACTTTGGGCGTAGGATGGCACTCCGTTGCTTAATTTTAACTATGCTAAATTGAGTTCTGTGTGACTGGTAGAGGGATAAACGGGTTTAAGTCTCCCAGCAAATTCAAAATTTGGTGGGAGACTATAAAGTAAAGTGGTGGGTCTAAATTATCCACTGATTGCATTCTGAATTTTGACTTCTCTATTTAATTAATGCAAAATCGAATTCATCCTGTAAATCCCTCCCTAATTTATTTTACTTAGCAAGAGAAGGAATCAATATTAATGGCACATCTATTTGAACCATTCAAGATTCGTGAAGTTGTTTTTCGCAACCGCATCGCCGTTTCACCGATGTGTCAATATTCCAGTACAAATGGATATGCTAATGATTGGCACGTTATTCATCTAGCTTCTCGCGCAGTTGGCGGTGCAGGTATAGTGTTCACAGAAGCAGCAGCTGTAGAGCCGCGTGGACGCATTAGCCCGCAAGATTTGGGAATTTGGTCAGATTCACACATCGAAACTTTAGCCAAAACTGTGGCATTAATTCATAACTTTGGCGCTGTCGCAGGTATTCAACTTGCTCATGCAGGTAGAAAGGCCAGCACTGCCAAACCGAGTAAAGGAGGGAAAACACTAGATGAATCTCAGGAAGGTTGGCGTCCCTTAGTTTCGAGTAGTGCGATCGCTTTTAGCAAAGATAGCCCAGTTCCAGAAGCTCTCAGCCTTGAGGGAATTCAAGAAATTATTGACGCCTTTGCTCAAGCTGCCAAACGTTCTCTCCAAGCTGGTTTCAAGGTAGTGGAAATCCATGCTGCCCACGGTTATTTACTGCACCAATTTCTCTCCCCCCTCTCTAACAATCGTCAAGATGATTATGGTGGCAGCTTTGAAAACCGGACTCGTCTGCTCAGAGAAGTAGTTCAAGCAGTCCGAGAGGTTTGGCCTCAGACACATCCACTGTGGGTACGCATCTCCGCCACTGATTGGGTAGATAATGATGGCTGGGACATTGAGCAAAGTATTGCTTTAAGCGACAAACTCAAGTCTTTAGGAGTCGATCTGATCGACACTTCATCAGGCGGTATCATACCGGGCGTTCATATCCCAATTAAACCTGGTTATCAGACTCAGTTTGCCGAACGCATCCGCCGCGAAGCTAGTATTCCTACAGGAGCCGTGGGCTTAATTACATCCCCTGAACAAGCTGACGAGATTATTCGTACAGAAGTCGCTGATATAGTGCTGTTAGGACGTGAACTACTCCGCAATCCTTACTGGCCGCATCTGGCAGCCAAACAACTGGGACACGATAAACTCTGGCCTGTTCAATACGATCGCGCTTGGCTGTAGTCTTTTCTCGTTCCTATGCTCTGATATTGGTGACAACTTAAAGCGATGTCTACGACAATATACACCTGCACCAAGGTGTGAAGATAAGTTCAAAGTGCTTCAGTGTCGGGATTTGGTTGATATTTAACAATGCCCAAATCCCGAATTAAAAAAAGTATGAGTACGAAAAAAACCGAAACCTAGACTAGGTACGATATACATAGAAGGTGAATTCATTAGAGCAATTATTTGATGTTGGTGTAGATTAAAACAATCTCTGAATACTGAATCAATGTTCTAGTAGAGTTTTACCCCTTGTTTATAAGCATCTACAAAACTCGTGTAGTCATATTCAACTTGAGTTGCATAGTCCACTGCAAAGTTAAAAATTTCGTCTTTGAATACAGCTTTATTACCACTCACAATATCAGTCACTTCTTTGTCAACACTGACAGGAATAATCGCAGCATCATAGTCTCGATCGGAGATTGCATGGTTTTTGGCAACCACCTTCCCTGCGTACCCCATCGCATCCATGAATTTTGACTTGCTGGTTAACAACTTATAGTTAAAGTCCACTTGGTAGGGTGATTTTTCACGTACCATAAAGGGGATGCTACTGACAGTAGTATAGCCAACCAAGGGATCGAGATTGGATAACATCGCTTTCGTAGTGATTGTCACCCTTGCCCCTTCTTGGTTCCCGTAGACTGAACTCGGCAGCAGACCTGGAACTGCTGCGATCACCTCCGGTGGGCGGAACGCCATCGCAACTGCGCTACTACCTTCCTGCTTCATCTCTAAAATGCGATCGTCATCGGTTGCTGAACTTGGCCCCTCAATCAGCAAGTAATATCGGTACTTCCCAAGACTACCAACACCTGAACCTAATTTAAGCCGAATGTCCTTGAGGGTATAGTAACTGTCGTTGTAGCGCTTACTGATAGGAATTGAGGCGATATAGCTGCTCATAGCCCCGGCAATGTTAGAATAGGTGCTGCTGGATACAGGCTGGAGTTTTGAGGTTGTCTTGAAGAGGCGATTGTTACTGTTATTTAGCACTGTATACTTTTTTAAAAACTTAGAACGGCTCTTCTCTGATGCCTTTTGAATTAAATCTTTGACCACACCGTTCGTATTACTCGATTCTAAACGGTATGACAGTTCATCATTGCTTCCCTTAAAGTCATTCATCTTATTGAAGTAAGCATCCAAGAAATTTCGCACAACATCCTCAGCATCAGTTGAGTTAAGACCATTCTTTTTAGCTACTAACAGAATGGAGACTGCCATCCGTCGCAAGTCCCAAACGTAAGGGCCAAGATAGCCTTCATCAAAGTCGGTGGTGTCAAAAACGTTGTTGTCTTTGCTATCTCTTATCGCTCCAAGATTTTGCAGATGCATATCTCCTTCTAACCAGACGGCTGAGGTTGAAGAGTTTACAAATCCTGAACTTGGTAAGGTCTGGATATCACGATAAAAAATGTGAGCCGTCCCCCGATAAAAGGTGAAAAAGCCATCTTTAGCTGTCATCTTTTGCATCTTCGTTGCCAGTTCTTGAGGCAATTGAGAAGCAAAGGGATGATTATATTGGTAAATTTCATTCACTACCCAAGTTGAACGGGGAGTTGCAGCTTCAACTGGAGATGCAAACCCCAAAATTAAAATTAAGACAAATACGACAATTGCAGATATGTGTTTAGGCATGATAGTTTCTGAGGCGTAAAAAACTCTTGTGTAGAGATAATCATTCAACAACAGTTTTTTACCACCTTGAGCCATAGTTCACAAAGTAATTTAAAGCACAACGCAACAACTATTCACTCTCAAGTATTGAGGGGATTCAAAAAGGTAAAATTATAAAGAATCGTTACAATATAATCATGTCAGCTATCCAAACAACTGTGGTGCTTGCGATGACGGCCGATGGAAAAATTAGTGCCGTAGATCCGAAAGCGCCCCGTGAACCCGATGTAGTCGATCTAGCACACTTGGAATATCAAGCCTCCCTTGCCGATCTATTGCTGGTAGGGGCAGGGACAATTCGGGCTGAGGGGGGAGCCTTTACAATTCGCGATCGCGAACTGTTAGCAGCGCGTGAGGTTCGGGGTCAGTCTCCCCAACCGATTACTTGCGTTGTTTCAGGTTCCCTTGACCTATCGCCGGACTTGCCTTTTTTGAGTCAGGACATTGAACGATGGATATTTACCACACGGGCTGCTTTACAGCGCAGTTCTGATACAACAACCTTGCAAAAACTGGCTGAATTAATTGATTTGGGAGATACAGACCTGGACTGGGATCGGGCCTACACCTTGATGGCAGAGCGGGGTATTCGCAAAATAGTTGCTTTGGGAGGTGGCTCTTTAACAGCTGCTCTAGTTCAGGCAGGGCGAATTGACGATTGGTGGTTGACCATTTGGCCAATCATTTTTGGAGGAAAGCACGCCGCTAGCCCAGTGGAGGGAGAGGGTTTTCTTCCCAATGCTGCTCCTCATCTCCAACTCATAGAAACTCGTCAGGTTGGAAGTGAGTTGTTTTTACACTACCGCACGGTCAAGTGAAAACGCGCTGCCATAATTAAGTACTATGAGCTTTGATATTAAAAAGTAGGGGAGCAGGGGTACTTTCGCCCACAATTCCACTCAGTTTGTACCTTTTACCCTACCCCTTGCCTCCTACCTCTCATCAACCAGGAGGCCAATCCAACTGCCGTCCTCCCAAAATATGCAAATGTAAGTGATGAACTGTTTGACCGCCGTCATCACCAGCATTGATGACGACTCGATAACCATTTTTTAGTCCAGCTTCTTCTGCAACACGTTTAGCAGTTAACAAAAGATGCCCCAGCACAGCATGATCTTCAGATTCAGCTTCAGCTAGTGTCGCAATGGTTTTTTTAGGAATGACGAGGATGTGAACGGGCGCTTGGGGATGGATGTCTTTGAATGCCAGGGCTAAATTATCCTCGTAAACAATATCAGCGGGAATTTCCCGACGAATGATTTTGCTGAAAATCGTTTCTGTACTTTCACTCATGCCAATCTACCTACTAATCTGCTAGAGATTTTATATTAAGTCCGCCAATTACTTATCATTGAGAAAATTTGATTGTGCGGGTAATACCACTTTGGATTTTAGATTTTAGATTTTGGATTGTGAAACATCCATTGGATAAGTGTTTCAGTTTTCCATCTGTCACAATCATTTTTCAAATTGGTATAACATCCCTATTTACTGTTCGGTTCGGTTTTTTCAGGTAAAACCTATGAAAAAACCTGCTAATCTTTTAAAAAGACTAGCAGGTATGGCTTATCATCAATCGGAGCGGCGGGATTCGAACCCACGACCTCCACTACCCCAAAGTGGCGCGCTACCAAGCTGCGCTACGCCCCGGTCAGAATTCCTATCATATAGCAAAACGATAGGATAATCAAGAGGCAATTTTAAAAAACCTGAAGCATCCCACTAGCTTGCAGTAAATCTGGAACCGCAGGAGCATTCCATTTACCTTCTACACATCGCCCTGTACTCAAGATGAAGCGCAGACTGTAATCATGAGGATAGCCTTCTACTTCCATCCATAATAAATCGCTTTCGGCTTCACAAGTAATTTTTTCCTCTTCCATCAATTCAGTTGCGAGTTGCTTCATGGTGTCTGCTAGCTGTGCTAGTAGTCGACAAAAATCATTTAACTCGGCTTCGGTTAACTCAATTGCCCAATCATCTGTACCAACTAAACCTTTAAACTCAGGTGTATCGGGATTCCAGCCAATACGCCAACCCGATCCGGTTTTGACAACGCGTTCCATAAAAAGTGAGGAGTGAGGAGTTAGGAGTTAGGAGTTATTAATTTACAACTTATAACTCTTCTATTACTTAAGTAGTTCGGCACCTCCTCGTTGCGGTGGCTGTGGGGTAGTTGATGTAGTGGGACTGGGTGCGGTGTTGGGGTTAGGGGGTACGGTGTTTTGGGAAGTAGGATTAAATATATTGACTAAGACTTGTACTAGGGCATCTCGCTGGCTGCGGGTGAGGCTCTTGATGGCTTTGCGATCGCCTTCTATCGGATTTTTCTGTAGTGCATCATTTCCTGGATAGGTAGTATCATACATAATTTCATTTGCACCCAGGTAATCAGCTAAAGTCAGCTTCCAATCTAAGCGATAAATCGGGGCCCGCCCTTTGGTATAAATGTGATATCTAATTAGGCGATTTGCTAAAGTGTTGTTTTCGGCAACTTTCCCATTTTCTTTGCTGATATATTTATTTTCCCGTGGAAAATCTGGCAATTGCTGATAGACTAGCTGCCAAACATCGCTAGGCGTGATTCTCTGGGCAGAAGCAGGTTGGATACTAAATAAATTTCTATGTATTGATTTATCCGCTCCTGAACCTAAAACAATTACACTCACTAGTATTAAGGTAAGCAGTAGTGGTGTTAGCGGGAGCGGGGCGTTTCGCTTGTACTGAGTTGTGAGTTTTGAGAAAATTGATTTAAACAGAAATTTTGTCTTTTTCATAGAACAATATTTTGGGCGTTGCTGAGTGAAAATATGAATTTGTCTTATTCAGAATTCAGAACTCCCACTCAGCACTCAATCTTTATAGTTCGCCGATAATTTCTGGTTGAGTCAATTCATCGGACATTTCGATAATTGCCCTTAGCACCGGCTTCATCATCGCATCTTCGTTACTTTCAAAGTCTTCGTAACGCCGACGTTTAGCACGATTTGCTACCTGAACCGTAATGCGGTATCGATTTGAGGCTGCACTAATCAGATCCTCAGCACGGTGCATAATCTGAGATTGAGTTGTCTCGAACTTAGAGCGCTTTAGCATAATCAGTGGTTCTTGGGGTCATTCTCCAGTGTAACAGTACTAAATCAGTCTACTGCTGTCTGTTAAATCGCCAGCAACCTCTCTATTGATAGAGGCTAAGATATTTTAGTCACTTTATAAGTAACTTGTAGTATTAAATAACGCACCCTCATGGCTGACCTTGTGGAAACTGCGATCGCAGCGGGTAATTTCAATACCCTAATAAAGGCTGCTAAAGCTGTAAATTTCATAGAAACTCTGAAAAGCCCTGGTTCTTTCACGCTCTTTGCACCAACTGACGAAGCTTTTGCTAATCTGCCAGAGGGAACTTTAGACTCGCTACTACAAGATATCCCCAAGCTCCAGAAAATTGTGGCATATCATATCGCTAGTGGGGATGTTAGGTCTGATGATTTGGTACAGATTAATGAGGCAGAGACGCTTGAAGGTTCAATTGTAGCTATTGAATCTGCCGACGGTAAATTTAAGGTAAATAACGCCAATGTCATCAAAACAGATATTCTGGCAGACAATGGCGTGATCCATATCATTGATGCGGTGTTGATGCCTGCAATGGTGGCGGGGAAATAATGTATTGGGGCATGGGGCATGGGGAATTGGGCATGGGGCATTAGTTATTCCATTCTTGCTTCCCCTGCTTCCCCTGCTTCTCCTCAGCCCCCAGTCCCCAGGATGCACCCACTGCGTGCGGGAACAGTCAATGACAACTGCTGAGTTTCTCCTTCGCCATTCCACTCAACTTCAGCAGTGCCATATAAAAGCTTGTTGGGTTGAGTCCGCAAAGTGGCAACATCTGCATTCGCTGTTGCCGAACTTGTACCAGCGTTGATGGCAATTATCAATTCCTCTGTCCCCAAAGTTCGCGCAAAAATATAAAGTTGCCCTTGAGCAAAGAGAACTTGGTAATCACCTGTACGCAAGGCTGGGTAAGTATGGCGGAGGGCAATTAACTGGCGGTGAGTATTGAAAATTTCTTGATTCCACTTAGTCTCTAGAGGAAAACCACGACGTGAGTCTGGGTCTATTCCTCCAGGTAAGCCAACTTCATCACCATAATATATGCTGGCAGCACCGGGAAAGGTGAGCAACAGTAAAGTTGACAATTCTATGCTGGCTATATCGCCGCCTGCAATGGTCATCAATCGGGCTGTATCGTGACTTGCAAGCAAATTGAGTTGAGTTAGCTGAATCTCCCAAGGGTAAAGTTGCAGTACTTCTTGGATTTTGGTGGCGTACTCGGCAGCAAATAAAGGTGGGTAGGGTTGATAGTCGCGGCTTTGGACTTGTTCTAAGACTACGCGATCGCCTGCTGCAAAGGCAATTGTTGGCCCGGCAAATAGATAATTCATCACGCCGTCAAATTGCGTCCCATCTAGCCACTCGCGGGAATCTCCCCACACTTCGCCCACAATGTAAGCTTCGGGATTGACTGCCTTAACGCGATCGCGAAATTCCTGCCAAAAACCAGGAGTTTTTATTTCAAATGGTACATCCAATCGCCACCCATCGATGCCGAATTTAATCCAATATTCGGCAATTTCCATAATGTATTCTCGTACTTCTGGATTATCGTGGTTAAATTCTGGTAAGGCGCGATTCCCAGCCCAACCTGCGTAGTTGGCAGGAAACTCCCCATTGTAGGGTGAAAGGGGCCAGCCTTCTATTTTGAACCAATTTACCCAAGGTGAATGGGGGCCATTTTCTAAAACGTCGTGGAAAAAGAAAAAGCCCCGGCTGGAATGGTTAAACACCCCATCCAGAACGACTTTGATATTCCGTTGATGGGCTGCATCGAGTAATTCCTTAAAAGCTTCGTTGCCCCCTAACATCGGGTCAACTTGATAATAATCGTGGGTATGATAGCGATGATTACTGGCGGATTGAAAAATGGGCGTGAAGTAAATCGCGTTAATCCCTAAATTCTGGATGTAGTCTAAATCCTCCATAATGCCCCATAAATCGCCGCCTTTATAGCCCTGGAGGGTTGGCATAGAATCCCAATCTTCCCAACGGGCTTCCTGCAATAACCGTTTGCGCGGCTGTTTGCTCCTGGCAAAACGATCTGGGAAGATTTGGTAGAAAACAGCGTGCTTCACCCAGTCTGGTGTTTGAATTTGCATGAATAACTTTTTGTATGTTTAGAAGCGATCGTTGCAAATATTCGCTTCTTTATGGCTCTTACTTATGATAGAGAATCTGTCATTTCTCAGTATTCATTAGTGATTTAGCCTTTTCCATGCTGTTTCATACGCAAATGTTATCAGTCTTAACTATTTTGAGTACAATTTGTTTTAGTTTTTAACAATTCAACTAGATAGACTCGTCATTGATTGCATTCTGACTCCTGAATTCTTATTTAATCAATTTATTTATTACTTAATTATTCTTAATTTTATTTTCCTCGCTTTGTCCGTAATGATTTAGGCAGACAATGGATTAGTTTAATAGCTTTATAAAAATTACCTGTTACCTCAGATTTCGGTAATTTTTTGCAAGCAATTAAAGATGTCTCAGGAAGTACAGAAAATCACGATGAGGGATACGTAATTCAAGAATATGAGTTATTAATTAACAATTATCTTAGGAAGAACTTACCATTTCCTAAGCTTATTTGATGTTATCTAGGAAAAAAATAGATAACTATAGTCGCATCAAATAATCAAGGCCAAAAAACTACATAGACTGCATTAATGTGAGAGCGACTTATCCTGCTAGAATCACTACTTTGTTGACGGCGACTCAATTTAATTTAAGGTAAAAATGAGACACGAAAAACTTTCTCCTGGACTACTTTTGGCATATCAAGACTATCAAAATGAAGGAGATCAAGCTTTAGTTACACACAAGCGATCGCTTGGCATCATTGCCCACAAAAGCCCGGTCAAGCCCACTAAAAGCGTCGTTTTTATCTACTGCGACCATGATGCAGACTTAAGTTATCTATCACAATATAATATTGAAGTCAATCAAAACTCGGGGAGTGTGCGGACAGCATTCTTACCGATAGATAGTTTAGATGTCTTATCTGAAGAAGATGTGATTCAGCGAATTAAGCCATCACGCAAACTTCATTTGAGGATGGACACTGCAATGGGAGCAGTCAAACTACCGGAATTTAAGAATCAAACCGGATTGACTGGTAAAGGAGTAATTATCGGCATTATAGACAGTGGCATCGATCCGAAACACCCCGCCTTTGCTGGACGAATTTTACACATTTGGGATCAAACACTGCCAGGACCAGGAGTCACAGAGGGCGGCTATGGGGCGGAATTTAGCGGAGCGCAACTGACAGTTTCTCAGGATACTGGCGGTCATGGTACTCACGTCGCTGGCATTGCAGCTGGTGCCGATGCTAGTTATGGCGGTGTCGCACCAGAAGCAGAATTAGTTATCGTCAGGTCAGATTTACAGGATGCCCACATTGCTGATGGTGTGCGTTATATTTTCCGAGTTGCTAGGGAGTTGGGACGCCCAGCAGTGGTAAATCTCAGCTTGGGCGGACACGCTGATGCCCATGATGGTAGCGACTCCCTATCCAAAGTTATTGATGCCGAAACTGGCCCTGGAAGAATTGTTTGCTGTGCTGCGGGTAACGAAGGAAACGATAACATTCATGGACAAGCGACCATACCCAGTGGACGCACTCGTGGTATGCGCTTTAATGTCCCTTTGAATCAAGTAGGCATAGTTTGGTTAAACGCTTGGTATGCCAAAGACAGCGAATTGGAAGTATCTGTGCGGAGTCCTAACGGTTTTGTCACCCCCTTTCAAAAAATCATTACTGACGGTAATGCTGCCCAAGATTATCAGTTACCAGATGCACGGGTACAATTAGCAACACCAGCGCCAGACCAAGCCAACGGCGACCATAATTTCTTTGTGCAAATACGCGGTATTGGCCCCTCGCAAGTCATGGGAGGTGTTTGGCAACTGCGAGTCCGCAACACTTCTTCAACTGACACATGTTTAAATGTGTGGACATTAGATGATAGTTCATCAGTGTTTTTTACAGGTAAAAGTGTTAAGGATGCCTTGAAAATTGGTTCGCCGGGAGCCGCCAGCAGTGCAATTACAGTTGCTGCCTATACTACTAAAACCAAATACACCGATATTGATGGCCAAGTGCGAGAAATGGGCTTAGAATTGGATACTATTTCGGAATTCAGTAGTGAAGGGCCTCTACGCACTGATGGACAGAAGCCCGATGTAGCAGCACCAGGAGCGATGATTATTTCCACGCTTTCCGCCGATGCAAATTTTGACCGCTCATCGATGATTAATTCCAAGTTTGTGGTTCAGGCTGGTACGAGTATGGCGACACCGTTTGTAAGTGGGTTAGTAGCACTACTATTGCAGCGAGATCCTCAACTCGATCCGGCTGCTGTGAAAGACTTGCTACGTAAAAATAGTGCAATTCCTGGAAAACCCGCAGGCACATTTGATGACAAATGGGGTTATGGAGTGATTAACGCAGCTAATCTGTAATTAGACTGAGAAAGGTGGATATTATTTCTCTACAAGGGTAGGCAATAATAACCTATAAATTTGATAGGTTAGGTTAGGCAGAAATTGTCTACCTTCTTTACCAAGGAATTGCTGATGAATTATCAAAAGCTAGATGCTGCCCTTGCTACAGCGCTAAATGATGTTCAAAACTTAGAGGAACCCAGTTTGGCGGTTTTTATACATACCGAATCAGTTTTGGACTCGGCTGCAACTGCTATTTTAGAAAGTTTTGGTGTCAGTGGTGTTAGCAGTGGCAAAGATATTTTCACAGCAACACTTTCACCAAATGCCATTTCCCAGTTGTCAGAGGAACCTTGGGTAAAATATTTGAAGCGATCGCAGCAATTGCGTTTGGTAAATCAGAGGAAAAGTTTAGGTAGCTTCATTGCTTGACAGAATGCGATCTTCCAAAAAGACTCATCCTTAATATAAATAACATGGGATAATAAAAAGCTGGAGTAAAAATTA
>NZ_JABXKN010000047.1:0-41120 GCF_017115065.1 Nostoc sp. JL23 | reverse complement strand
CTGGCTTAGTTATGTACGGGCTGATTACCGTGATTCACTAAGCAACGAATCGCACATCTCCTTTCCCTGCATCGATGATGCCACTGTTAGCAATGCCTGTGCCAGTGCCTGCGCCCTCACTGCTGGAGAAATCTTCGTCGCCACCAGTGGCACTACCCTTGATAGTGTCATTACCTCCTCTAGTATCGATGACTCCGTTTTTTAGAACCTCAATTCCAATTGCTGGGAATGCATTATCCTCTTGACCCACCACTAGATCCAAAGCAGAGGTGCCTATGATCGGGGGAAAAGAAACAATTAGTCTGGGCATAATATAACTTTCCTCAATTGAGTGTGATAGAGTTTTAACCCCTGACAGTCTTGCTCTTTCAATAAAAATTCTTTAAGTCAGAATTCACAGACAACTCTGAGATCAAGCTTTCTTCGATCAGAAGTTCATAGAGTCAGAACTAGAAAGTTTCAGACTTGACAAGTATTGATTAACGAATTCTTTGTCGTGATTCCAACAACCTCTATGGATGTTAATGACCGAAGCCGTGAAGCAAAGCGGAACATGGGTACAAGCCCCTCCTTCGGTGGTCGCTTGACTGGGGCAGAGTACAAGCTCCGTCTCAGTCCCTCCCCCTTGCTCCCTGCTAAGAGCTCCCCTGCTTCTTTTGACAAAAAATAATGTGTTATTCGACGCTTGAAAAGAGTAAGCAGCTTATAAGCTGATAGTACTTACATAGCGGAAATTTACTTAGATTTATATAATCTCATACCAATCTTTGCATAATCTTCATGTTTTTTGCTGAAAAATGTATACAAGAGTACTGTTTTTTTATCTATCCTTTATATTTTCATCTCACCGTTCGCGTAATCTAGGAATCCGCACCTTAGTACAATTACCTTAACCTCTCACAAATGGTGCTAGATAATGGCATCAACATTCACTAGTCTGTTTGTCATTTATAAATAAAAATGACAAACAGAAAATTCTGAGCGCCGGAAGTCAGCGCTCAGAACTTTAGAGACAAAGCTTGCATATTTACACGCTTTACCTAACAGCTTAAAAGCGATAGTTGCGATCGCGCACCCACATACTAAGTGGGACTGCCTTTCCTTGTGGATCTACTTTCGCCTTGACCACAATAGGTGGTACTTGTCCTCTGCGGGCGCGTTGGGCTTGTAAGTCGTTCCGAATCTGCTGCCGTTGGTTTTCTGGGATGTAATATGTTTCCAAACCGTAGTTAACGGAACCATCCTGATAAACACCTTTTAAGGCTACTTGGTTAGCTCTTAGAGTTGTGGGGCGATCGCTACTTACTCGTAACGGTCTCCAAGCTCTAGGAACACCGCGACCAGAAGATAATTGCTCTTGCAAAGTCACGTAAATATTGGTTCCTTCAGGCAATCTTCTGCCACTTCCACGACCTCTGCTGACTAATGTTTGCCAGCCAGGTAGTCTGCTCAAATTTGAGGTACGGGATATGTTGTAATCTAAGGCTAAGGTGTTACCTTCAATCGCATTGTTAGGGTCTACAGGTACGGTTTGCAAAATCACCGTCTTACCTGTTACGTCTGTATAAACTGCTTGGGCTGGTACTGCCATAATTAGCCCTGTTTGCAGCGCCAGGGGAGCAAGTAACCGCCAAAAAGGTAAGGACTTATTCGATTTTTGTTCAGTAGCAATCAAGTAATCCCGAAAAGTCACCTTACTGGAAAATTCGGCTTCAGGAGACAAGGGTTTATTCTTAGATTCAGAAGAAGTATTAGTCATGAGCGTAGTCCTAAAAAGCAGAGGTCTTGAGGAGGTTAAAAGTAACGAGATTAGGACTAACGCAGAGAAACTTTAAAAACTTTGACGCACAGAGATTTTTAGTTAGGAGTTAAGAGTTAGGAGTTAGGAATCATTCAATTTTAGATTTAGTGAACTTTTCCTGAATTCTGACCGGAGGCGGAGCGTCTCCGGCTCTGCTCCTGAATTCTTTCATCTTTTGCACTACTTCTTACTTGTAGAGCTACCACCAGGTAGGCGGCGTTCAAACCAGAGTCCAGCGCTAATTAAAGCAGAACCACACAGGACATAGACTAGCGACTTAAAAAGTAAATCGGTGTCGTACTCCTGCACGCGACTGATAATTTGCAGTGTTACTAACAGCATACCGCCCCAAAAGGAACTTCTGTTGCTTAATTTCAATCCTTCTTGAATTAGTCCCCAGGCTAATGTTGCAAGAAGTACATTGAAAATAAAAATGCCAAGTTCATCAATCCGGCTGATAGTTTGATGCCAAAAAGGTACTATTGCAATAAAGACAAGAAATGTACTAATGACAGCAGTTGTGAAAATCACTTCGCGGCGCGGAGGATTATTTCTTTGGCGCAGTAGAAACAACCATTGTAAAACCGCCAAGCCACTGAGAATCCCCAAATCAATGATCGGCAGAGACTCAAATAAGTTTGTCAAATTCGTTGGCTGATTATAACTATAATCTGGAGATTCCCAGACCCAACGAAAAGACAAAACGTAAAAGACGATGCCAAAGCTTAACAACGCTAAATTACGGGCTAGAGATTGAAACAATCTGTAATTTATGGTTGGAAAGAGTAAATCATCATAACTCCAGAATAATGCAGGTGGCAGTGTAAAAGCAAAAGATGCCACCCAAGGGGCTATATCAGCATAATTTAGCAGTGGCAGTGGATTAAGGTTAGCTTGTAAGGAACTAGCAAAAACAAAGGCTGCTAGACCAAAAATCCAACGCGATCGACAGAAGTAGGCTAAGGGTACAAATACCAGCCATGCCAACAAAGGCATATGCTGCACTACTAGCCGCGACCAAGTTAACTCACCTGAAGCGTACCATAAGTCTTCTAGTCCAGTCCAGTAGCCGATTTCCACGAGGACAATTGACAGAATTCCTAAAGAATTTAAGGACAAACTGAAGGCCATGACTACAACACCGAATCCCCAGGCGAGAAACAGTTGGGAAGCCGAACCGATGATATTGAACATCTGGGCCATCAGCAGTAAGTTTGCACCGAAGATGAAGGCGCTTAAAATTAGCAACCCCTCTCCTAGTTGGCGTTTGCTTCGTTCTGGCTTCTTTCCTTCTGGTGGTCTCCAGGTGTAAAATCCAGTGATGGCGATCGCAAAAAACAAACTCATCATCAGAATAATTTTGATTTCTCGCGATCCTCCCTGCCAGTTTCCTGATACAAAGGTAATTATGCCTAAGCATAAAAGTATGCTACCGATAGCGATTGCGATCGCTTTATTGCGATCGCGTGCAGCAGCTTCCAGGTTTTTAAATTGATAACGTTCTGCTATCTGCTCATACTGCGAAGAACTAATTAATCCTTCATCCCTCCATAATTGTGCTTGTTTGCGTAATTTGTCCTGAAAACTATCTAAAAACATGACCTTCTCCGGTGCAGTGGGGTAGCTTGGCCATTGCGTTCCCAATGGCGGTCATTATATTTTGAGTATGAAGCCAAAAGCCTTAATTACATTGTTCTTGTGTAACAGTTTTATTTTGATTCAGATACAACGTACTTCTATTAATTCATAATTCATAATCTTGATGGAAAAACCTTCTAATTTATTACTTAAAGTCTCGCGGCGTTTGTTCGCTAATCTAGATGAGCAAGAAAAATTTATTGAGGCTTTAATGAATCCTCAGCCTTTTTCACCTAGTATTCTTTGGTGTCAAGAGAAGCCAGATATTGCACCTTTAGCAGTGGAAACACCAACCTCTTGGCAACCACAATTTATAGACCGCTTATCTCTGGGAGAAAAACCTGGTAAGCATCCCTTGCATGAAAAAGGATATTTCTATTGTTTAGATTTTTCTTCGGTGTTTGCAGCTACTACTTTGTTAGCTATTCCTGAGTCAGTGCGTTTAGTTTTTGATATGTGTGCCGCACCGGGAGGTAAAAGCATCTTCGCTTGGAGAGCTTTAAAACCTGAATTACTCATCAGTAATGAAGTAATTGGCAAACGTCTGAGAATGCTAATTTCTAATTTTAAGCGTTGTCAGGTTAGCCCTAGCGCAGTGGTTAATCGAGATTCGAGCATATTTGCCGAAATGTTCCCCGGCTCTAGCAATCTAGTCATAGTAGACGCTCCGTGTACTGGACAATCTTTACTTGCCAAAGGTGAAAAAGCACCCGGATGTTTTCACCCAACTGCTATTAACAAGAGTGCAAATCGGCAAAAGCGTATTATAGCTAACTCTGCTAAAATTGTTTCACCGCAAGGCTATCTTGCTTATATGACTTGCACATATTCGCCCGAAGAAAATGAGCAAGTTTGTGAATGGTTTTTGGAACGCTTTCCCCAGTTTAAAGCGATAGAAATTAGTAATTTAGCCAAATATCAATCGCATTTAACTACGATGCCTTGTTATCGGATATTTCCTCAAGATAGATTAGGTGCTGGTGCATTTACAGTCCTATTTAAAAATACTAATGCGGATGAAGATGAGCCTAAAGAAGTAGATTTAAATACAATTTCTTCGCTGTATATCTACCAAAATTTGAAAAATTAAAATTATATGACGTGCGTATAATTAGTTATGACTTAGTTGGGGGACTATATTTGATTAATCGTAACCCTTCGGCTAGTGTTTGATGCTGAAGCAGATCGTCGCTATGAGTTTCCTAAAGAGTATACTACAGAGATAAATTTAACTATGAATCTGGACGAAGTTTAGGAATCCTTTCAGGAGTTACGAACAAAAATATCCCCGACTTTTTCAAGAAGTCGGGGATTTCAAGCTGTCAAAATGAGAATGAATATGTGTTGCAAAATTAATTGAATTGCTGGTTTTCGGAAGTACCGAGGAATTTTTCCTGGCCAATAGTCCATCAATTTGGAGAACAATTGGCACAAAAATCAGGACTAAATTTACAGTATTGGCTACCTGTCAATTGGTAAGCTGTACAATAAGGAAAACTTGTAAGTTCAATTTTGGCTGCTTGTAATTTGGAACCATTCGCCAATGTTTCAGTAAGTTTGGTTTTATCAGCCAAAAGGATAGCTAAAATCTTCGGTAACGCTATGCAAGCAGCAATATTGAGCAACGTTAGCATTATGCCGTCGATAAAATTCATAGGTAATCATCTCCTGTGAAACATAGGCGATTGCTGTTCTTAGATGCAAACACAATCCATTGCTTGCACTCTATGTAAATTAACTTTAACATAAATTTTTGTAAATATAAACGTGGAATTCCTGGAATGATCGTACACAGAAGGGTATGTGGATAATAAGGATGGTTATTGTAGCGGAATAACAAAATAAGCTGGAAAATAATCAGTTTAAAATCTTTAAGTCAGGTGTTATGTCAACAACCCAAACCGCATCTTCTTTTTTATCTAACATCAGCGAGCGAGAACGGCAGGCATTAAAGCGGTTGGTAGATTACACAAATGTGGAATCGCTACCAGAAATTTGGCCTTTGGCAGCTCAACGATTTGGTGATATTGTCGCTCTCCGTAATCCTCATGCTAAACCAGAAGTAGTGATTACTTATACCCAGTTGGCAGAGCAAATGCAACTATTTGCTGCTGGGTTACAAGCGTTGGGAGTAAAAGTAGGCGATCGCATTTCCCTAATTGCTGACAATAGTCCTCGGTGGTTTATTGCCGATCAAGGCATCATGACTGCTGGAGGCGTTGATGCGGTGCGTAGTTCCCAAGCCGAAAAAGAAGAACTGCTGTTTATTATCACTAATAGCGGCAGTACAGCGATCGTCGTTGAAGATTTAAAAACACTTAAAAAACTACAAGACCGTCTCAAAGATTTACCTATTCAAGTAGTCATCTTACTTTCCGATGAAGCACCACCAACAGACGAAACCCTAAAGGTACTCAACTTTTCGCAGTTGCTCGAAATCGGTAAAAATCATAATTTTGTGCCAGTTAAGCAAAATCGCGACGCTCTGGCAACTCTAATTTATACCTCTGGCACTACGGGTAAACCCAAGGGTGTAATGCTGTCTTATAGCAATTTGATGCACCAAGTGATCAGTTTTGGGACAGTATTGCAACCAAACCCCGGCGATATCGTTCTCAGTATCCTACCTTCCTGGCACAGCTATGAACGAACTGTTGAATACTACCTACTATCTCAAGGTTGTACACAAGTTTATACCAACTTGCGCTCTGTAAAAGGGGATTTGAGACAATTTAAACCCAATTACATGGTCGGTGTACCCCGCCTGTGGGAATCGATTTATGAAGGAGTGCAAAAGCAGTTCCGCGAACAACCAGCCAACAAGCAACGCCTAATTAAATTTTTATTGGGCATTAGCGACAAATATATCAAAGCCCAGCGAACTGCTCAAGGATTGGATTTAAATAATCTTCATGCTTCAGCCGTCGAACGATTAGCAGCTAAGATCCAAGCATCAGCTTTATTACCCCTCCATGCCTTGGGAGAACGACTGGTTTACGCCAAAGTTCGGGAAGCTACAGGCGGACAAGTTAAGCAGATGATTAGCGGCGGCGGTGCGCTTCCCAGACACATAGATAATTTCTTTGAAATTATTGGCGTGCAGATTTTGCAAGGCTACGGCTTGACAGAAACTTCTCCTGTCACCCATGTACGGCGTCCTTGGCGGAATTTGATTGGCGCATCAGGGCTACCACTCCCGGCTACAGAAGCTAAAATCGTCGATCCTGAGACAAAAGCGCCTTTACCAATAGAGAAGCGAGGCTTAGTATTGTTGAGAGGCCCGCAGATTATGCAAGGCTATTACCAAAATCCGGAAGCGACAGCGAAAGCAATTGACGCTGAAGGTTGGTTTGATAGCGGCGATTTGGGTTGGCTGACACCACAAGACGACTTAGTGCTGACTGGCAGGGTTAAGGATACGATTGTATTGACTAACGGGGAAAACATCGAGCCACAGCCGATCGAAGATGCGTGCTTGCGATCGCCATACATCGATCAAATTATGCTCATCGGCCAAGATCAGCGCAGCCTGGGAGCCTTAATTGTCCCCAATGTCGAAGCCTTAGAAAAATGGGCAGCAAGTCAGAATCTAACGCTGGATACGCTGGGCGATGGAGTGACTTCCTCAGATAGTCAAAAAATTGACTTCGAGAGTAGAATGATCCAGGATTTATTTCGCCAAGAATTGAATCGGGAAGTCCAAAATCGTCCAGGCTATCGACCGGATGACCGCATCGGAACGTTTAAACTCATCCTGGAACCGTTTTCCATCGAAAATGGCTTGATGACACAAACACTAAAAGTTCGTCGACATGTCGTCACAGAACGCTATCGCGATATTATTGACGGCATGTTTGCCTGATCATTCCACCTGCTAACTGTAAAGAGTGAACGTGAAATATTTATGGATGTCTCCAAATCTAATTTGCTTCTGAAACGCGTCGTTAACGTCAAAGTTATTGTGACTCCCCTCTGGAAAGAGGAAGTACAACAGCAGCTGCAAACCCAAATCAATCAACTCGATCAGCAACTGCAACAGCTAGACGTTGAAGGACAAAGAGCGATCGCGGCAATTCAAAAGCAGAGTCTGCAACCACCTGGCCCCCAGACCCTCCAACAAATTGACAATATCCAACTCCAAGTCAATCAAAAGAAAAGTGAATTTTTAGAGCAGAAAAATCAGTTGCTGCAAAACCTCCAGCAAGTGCAGTTTCTCCAGCAAGATCAGGAAGTCAACCAATTCCAAATGGAAGGCTTTTTCCGGGTAGAAATCGGTGATAACCTGATTAGCAAAATGCAAGTCGAAATCGTTCTGCGCGATGGCGTTGTAGAAGAAATTCGCGGCGACATTTAAATTTGTCATTTGTCATTTGTCCGTTGTCATTTGTTTTGTGACCAATGACTAATGACAGATGTGATTTAACTTAGTTTGAGAGCGGCTCCCAGCCCAACATTCTACCTGGGAGCCAGCCCAAACAATTTGCCACACTGGAGGTGAGCTAATAAAAAGCGATCGCCCAAAGGTTGTCATCTCCGCTCGATATTTAACCGTCCCAACTGAATTATTACCCCGCTTGATTTGCGTAATCGTCACTAATGCCTGATTTGGTTGCGGATAAACTACCTCGATCTTTCGCGATCCTCCCACTGCTATCTCCTCAAAGGCATTCAGGGCAAGGGTAGTAGGATTACTGCCTTGGAGAGATGAGTTAAGTTTTTCTAAAGGTATAGTTTGATAATCGGAACGCTCTGAGAATGCTGCAACTTCCTGAGACTGATGTATTGCTCCCATCTGCTGGGTTTGCTCATCACTAGTCTCAACAATCGGTGCAGATTGCTGGTGCTGAATAATATAAACTCCAGTACCAGCCGTGGCAGAGATACTTAATATCACAATCAAAAAGAATTTCAGCTTTGCCGACATAAAAGTAAACAGGAATTTCAAATAGGTTTATTACCAATTTTGAATTCTAGATTGAACTACATCCCATATCCTCTATCCGTAAGAAGCTCTTGTATCTTAAGTAGTGGTTATGAGAAATATTAAATAGCAATCCCATTTAATCTGTGAGAAACTCGTGGTGGTTTTTGCAAGTCAATGACTAAAACTAGATTGAGATATTGGCTAACCCATAGAGGATAGCTCTGTATTATAGACCTCTAAGCTATATTTAGGTTCCTAGAGCCATTAGTCATTAGTGAATAACTAATGCCAATTCCCAATTCCCAATACTTCGACTTCTCTTCGAGACGCTACGCGTTAGCGGAGCTTTCGCTTTAGCGATACGGTCAGTACAAGTGCCCCATGCTCAATTCTCAATTCCCAATGCCCAACCTAAAATATAAACAGTCTAAAACTCTCCCATCAAGATACAATTCGATCTGATAAAAACTGTTAAAGTCCATAAACCATTGATTTCCAAACCACCCTATGAGCATTCACGAAGTATTTATGCCGGCGCTGAGTTCCACCATGACGGAAGGCAAAATCGTCTCTTGGGTGAAATCGCCTGGGGACAAAGTGGAAAAAGGCGAAACAGTGGTGGTTGTAGAGTCAGATAAGGCAGATATGGATGTAGAAACCTTTTATGAGGGATTTCTTGCCCATATCATAGTTGAAGCTGGTGAAACTGCCCCAGTAGGATCTGCGATCGCCTTCATCGCCGAAACAGAAGCTGAAATTGAACAGGCGAAATCCCTTGCCAATTCTGGCGGTGCGGCTGCTACTCCTACCTCTTCCCCTGAACCAGTTGCCGCCACAGCCTCAGCCGCAACACCTGCCTTAGTGTCTCAAAACGGGTCTAACCACAAAGAAGGAAGGCTTGTAGCTTCACCCCGTGCCCGCAAGTTAGCCAAAGAACTCAAAGTTGATTTAACTACACTCCAAGGTAGTGGCCCCCACGGTCGTATTGTCGCCGAAGATGTAGAAGCATTGTCTAACAAGGGCAAGCAACCTGCACCTACCCCAGTTGCTCCACCCGCACCTGTACCAACCAGCACACCCCCAGCACCCCCAGCACCTCGCACACCAGCACCTACACCCGTGGCAGCGGCTGTTCCTGGTCAAACCGTACCTTTAACTACCTTCCAAAATGCCGTAGTGCGGAACATGGTAGCTACCATATCCGTGCCCGTCTTCCGTGTCGGTTATACAATTACCACCGATGGATTAGACAAACTTTATAAACAAATTAAATCCAAAGGCGTGACAATGACAGCGCTACTGGCGAAAGCTGTAGCAGTGACATTGCAAAAACACCCATTGTTAAATGCTAGCTACTCAGACCAGGGTATTGTTTATCATTCTGATATCAACATTTCCGTAGCAGTAGCGATGGATGATGGCGGATTAATTACACCTGTGCTGCAAAATGCAGACGCAGTAGATATATATTCTCTATCGCGTACTTGGAAGTCTTTGGTAGAACGTGCGAGAGCAAAACAACTACAGCCTCAAGAATACAACAGTGGTACTTTTACCCTGTCCAATTTGGGGATGTTTGGCGTAGATAAATTTGATGCGATTTTACCGCCTGGACAAGGTTCAATTTTAGCGATCGGGGCATCCCGTCCGCAAGTAGTAGCAACACCCGACGGTTTATTTGGCGTGCGTCAACAAATGCAAGTCAATATTACTTCTGACCACCGGATTATTTATGGTGCCCATGCTGCGGCGTTCTTGCAAGATTTAGCAAAATTGATTGAGACAAATCCTCAATCTTTGACACTGTAGTTTTGAAAAAACACCAAATTTAAATGTTAGCGCTATCAGCGAACATTACTTTTTCGTAGAGTAGCGCTAACAACAAATAATACTTAAACTTAAATTTTTGATGGACAAAGTATGTAGCGATATCACGTCTCTACATGAGTTTATGTGCAAACTGATATCAAAGTGACATACGACAACACCCTGAAATATCTGGTTGAGCAGTATCCAGAAGATTTTATCCGCTACTTACTTGCATCTCAGGCAACGGATATCCAGATTCTCAAAACAGAATTAAATCAAGAACCAATCCGTGCCGATTCTGTAACCTTTTTGCAAACTGCTAATCAAATACTGCATTTAGAGTTTCAAACCTTACCAGCATCGACTCCACCCTTACCACTGCGGATGTTGGACTATTGGGTGCGGCTATATCGACAATACAATTGTGATATCGAGCAGGTAGTGATTTTTCTTAAACCGACAACTTCAGAAGCTGTCTTTGTAGATCAATTTACTGCCAGCAATACTACTCACCATTACCGTGTCATCCGAATTTGGGAACAAGATCCAGAATCTTTATTGTTATCTCCTGGTTTATTACCTCTGGCAACTTTGGCGCGAACAGATTCTCCTCAAAACTTACTTCAACAGGTAGCAGTTCAGGTGAGTATGATTGAAGAAGAAGCCACCAAGCAAAGTATCTCGGTATGTACCCAACTTCTCGCAGGGTTGGTATTCGAGCCAGAACTAATTCGTCAGTTTTTGAGGAGAGAAGATATGAGAGAATCTGCCATTTATCAAGAAATTCTTGAAGAAGGACTGCAAGAAGGGAGACAACGAGGTATTGAACAAGGTATTGAACAAGGTATTGAACAAGGTATTGAACAAGGTATTGAACAAGGAAGACAATCAGAACTAAGGCTAGTGATACGTCTATTAACTCGTCGGCTTGGTTCAATTAATTCTCAGTTACAATCTCGGTTGCAAGAGTTGTCCTTGGCTCAGTTAGAGGACTTGGGTGAAGTATTACTAGATTTCGCCAGTGAGGCTGATTTGATGAATTGGCTTAATACAATAGAAAGTTAGAGTTTGCTTTAAACCTTTCGACCACTTACAAAAAAAGTCAGATTTTCATACCAAGCTCCTTGCTCGGTAGTTTCTACTTCAATTTTTTGACGAAATTCTGCTTTTAATTCTGCCATTTGCTCTGATGAAAGTTCTAACAAGGGATTTTCTCTAGGATGAAACCATCCACCATTCCATTCTTTAGCTTGCTCTAGATTGCGGTATAAACCTAGTTGTTGGGTCTTCACTTCAATATTTTGAAACCTAGCTTCTGCAAGCAGATGATGACATTTTTCGGGTGTGCCTGTTGGCTCATTGATACTTGTCAGCGAAATGCCATGTTTGTTACATATTTCGATTATAAGTGGCGCTCCACAAGATTCCTCAGAGCAACAAGAAAAACCGATGACTCCCCCTGGTTTGAGAAAACGATACCATTTACGTAGAGCAGCAGGAATATCTTTAAAATAGACTATTGCTGTAGAGCAAAAAATAACATCAAAACTCTCATCATTAAAGTCGATATACTCAGCATCGGCTTCAATAAGTTCGATATTTTGTAAGCCTAATTCTTCAATTTTCTGTTGTGCTTGAGTTAGCATCCCTGAAGAAAAATCTACTCCAGTGACTTTTCCTTCGGAACCAATAATTTGTGAAACAGCGATGGCAATGATACCTGTGCCAGTTGCCAAATCCAATACTTTTTGTCCCTTTTTTAGTTGAACTAAATCTAGTAGAGGGAGAGCGCGATGAATTGTATAATCGTTGTCATAACTAGTTCTGCTATCGAAGAAATCAAGAACTTTTTTCTTATATTGTTGTTCGTATTGACTATTTTGCATGATATTCTCGATTTCACTGGTCAATTATGAGCATAAATTGTGAGTGAAACTTCTGTCTTCTGAAAACTTGCTTTCAAAATGTTTAAATCTTGCAAAATCCCAAAATTTATATCATCTCTCTATATGCTTTGGGTGTGATTCCTATATGCTTCCGAAAAAGGGTAGTAAAGTTGCTTTGGCTAGAACAGCCAACTTGAAGTGCAATTTCGATAATAGGTAATTGAGTATAAGCAAGTAAAAATTTAGCTCGCTCAATCCGACATTGAATAACGTATTGATGTGGAGAAAGACCCATTAAACGTTTAAACCAACGACAGAATGAATAAGAACTCATATTCACTAGACTAGCCAGTTCTGCCACCGTTAATTCTAGCGCTAAGTTGTCATAAATATAATCAATTACCTGCCGTAATTGACGCTTAGAAAGATGAACCTCAAACTCTGAGTTTAGTTGCCGTGTTCCAGAATAAGTTTTGAGGAGATGGGCTGCTAGAGCGATCGCAACTGATTCACCATATAGTTTACCAGATGGACATCCGGCTTCAAGCTCTGCTTTGAGTGCCATTCCCAGATGAAGAATTTGGCGATCGCAGACTCCGCGCTGTGGGATAATTTCAATAGTGCGATAGCTTCCAATGATTAGTTCATCTGCTACTCTCTTAAATAGACTCGAATCAAAAGAGACTAAGAGAAATTTTATTTCCTGGTGCCAACGCGCTTGAGTCGGAATCCCCTTTGGAGTGACATTAACCAAACCTCTCCTCATCTGCGTACTGTGTAACCTTCCACCTGCTAGCCGCCAGTCTATTTGACATGAATTACCAAGCCAAATATTAATACTGTGCTGCTGTAAACAAAGCTCTGGACATTCAAAGGCGGGTAAATAATGCTGTTCAAGCACAATCCCGTTCCAGTGATTAGTGCTGGATAAAATAGGAGGTTTGCTGCTCATCGGCACAAGATTTCCGCTTACCACATGAATGGCTGAGAGTTGTTCAGATTTCACGTTGCTACTCATTTATGAGCTACTACAAAAAAGATAGTAAGCTAATGCGTGACAAAGTTACACTATTAACTTCTTTTCGCTAGCCCTAGCAGATGGCTCTATTTGTTCAGTCGATTCACTTAAAACAATCATTTCTTCCTCAGCGTACCTCTGCGCTTACCTCAGCGTGCCTCTGCGTTTAAAAAAATAAAAAAGGTGGGCATTACCCACCCTACAAACTTATCCCTTAACACAAAGAACTTGCTTAAGCGCCGCTACAACTTCAACCAAATCCGCTTGATTTGCCATAACTTGTTCTATCGGCTTATAAGCACCAGGAATTTCATCTAACACACCCTCATCTTTGCGGCATTCTACGCCATTTGTTTGCTCTATCAAATCATCAAGCGTATAGACATTTTTTGCCTTATTTCTAGACATCAAACGTCCTGCACCGTGAGAGCAAGAACAAAAGCTATGAGCATTACCTTTACCCTTAACGATGAAAGACTTCGCCCCCATCGAACCAGGAATAATCCCATAATCTTCAGTCTGGGCGCGGACTGCACCCTTACGAGTAACGTACACATCCTCATCAAAATGCACTTCTTTTTCGGCGTAATTGTGATGACAATTAACCTGCAATAAAGGTTTAGTTGCCTTCCCACCTGCCAGATGCTTCTCAACTATGTGCTTAAAACGCGCCATCATCACATCGCGGTTGACACGCGCATAGTTTTGTGACCATTGCAAATCGTGCCAATATGCCTGGAATTCTGGCGTACCAGCGACAAAGTGAGCCAAATCTGGGTCAGGCAATTTATTACCTGTCATTTTTGCTAATTCTCTGGCTGTGTGAATATGACACTGGGCGAGTTTATTGCCAATGTTACGCGAACCAGAATGCAGCATTAGCCAAACTTGATTCTCTGTATCAAGGCACACTTCAATAAAGTGATTTCCTCCACCGAGAGAACCCATCTGTTTCATTGCTTTACTTTGTAAGTCTTGCACACCGCGATGCAAGTCTTTAAAATCATCCCAGTGTTGCCAATTGCTGACGGATTTTTCAACGTCTTTATTTTCGTTGAATCCAGTCGGAATTGCTGCTTCAATATCCAAGCGGATTTTCTTTAGTTTACCTTCTAGTTGTTCGGCGGTAAATGCTGTTTTGATAGCGCTCATACCGCAACCAATATCCACACCGACAGCCGCTGGGATAATTGCCTCTTTGGTTGCAATTACAGAACCCACTAAAGCACCTTTTCCTAAGTGAACATCTGGCATTAATGCCACGTGCTTAAATACAAATGGTAATGATGCCACATTCTTAGCCATCTTGGTTTCTTCTGGGCCCAAAGAGTGATTTGCCCAAGATAAGACGGGTGCTGGTGTGGTAATTTCTAACCTTTCGTAGGGCATAATTTTTTCTATTTTGGATTTTAGATTTTGGATTTGGTATAGGGCAGTGACACTTATCGGTATGACATATAACCCATTACCTAGTTAGTTGTAGCAATTTATATGTTGTACTGTCTTTCATTTGACTCCCTGAATTTTCGTGAAGCTGAAGAACTACTTTTAGGAATTACATTTTTGTATTACAAATGTAACAAAGTTGATTACAAGCGTCAATCTATCACCACAGGGAGAAAGCAAATGTTTTCCCAATGTATTAAAATTTGTAAAGAAAATCACTGTGTTTAAATAGCTCCTTAAAGTTCCGACACAATATGGCAGTGCGTCAAGATACAATCTGGGAACGTTTTTTATCCCCTGTAGTGCGTCTTTTGATTGATGAAGATGGGTTACGGCGTTACGCTGATAGTATTGACTGGGAGAAAGAGAGCGATCTCTATCGGCGAGATGATGTCATAATTCCGTCGTACTACAGTAATCAAAACTTTCACGGTATTGCTGGCGGATATCTCAATTCCGATGCAGCAGTTACTTACGATCCGGTTACTCAATACGTTCTACCGCCTAATGAAAGTATTGTACGTCAAGCTTTAGTTGATGCTGTCCAGGTGAAACCACGACGCATACTCGATTTAGGCTGCGGCACTGGTTCCACTACCTTAATGTTAAAACAAGCTTTCCCGGATGCGGAAGTTATTGGTTTGGACTTATCACCCTATATGTTGGTAAGGGCGGAAGATAAAGCTAGAAATGCTGGCTTGGAGATAGTCTGGCGACACGGAAATGCTGAAAAAACTGGTTTGAGTGACGCAACATTTGACTTAGTAACAGCTTCTTTACTATTCCACGAAACACCAGATGCAGTGTCTCTAGCAATTCTGCGAGAAAGCTTCCGCTTGCTGGTAACTGGAGGACAAGTATTAATTCTCGATGGGAATCAGAAGACTCTGCGTCAGTTAGAATGGCTCAATGATGTTTTTGAGGAGCCATATATTCGTGAGTATGCTGCTAGTAGTACAGAAGCGAATATGCGTGCAGCCGGATTTGAAGCGGTGCGATCGCAGGATGTATGGTGGATAAATCAGGTAACTAGCGGCATTAAACCAATAGCAACCGAAAATGTCCGTCAGTATACTCCCACATCAGTAGATAATAATGATTTGGAGGGACTTGGTTCTCCAGCGTTTGGCATAATGGCATGAGTTTAAAGGCAGTTCTCTTTGATTTTAATGGTGTCATCATTAACGATGAGCCAATCCACCTGCAACTGATCGATGAGATTCTCGTTGAAGAAAATCTCCAACCCCAAAAGGTGAGCGAGCGTCAAGCTTCTTTAGGACGCAGCGATCGCGCTTGTTTTCAGCAACTACTCGCTAATCGTGGTAGAGTAGCCAATGAAAACTATTTAACTCAGTTGCTGTACCGCAAAGCCCAAGCTTATACGGTGGAACTAGAAAAAATAAAGAAACTGCCTTTATATCCAGGTGTAGAAGACTTAATATTTCAGGTGCGATCGCGCAATCTAAAACTAGGATTAGTTAGTGGCGCGATTCGCAAAGAAATAGAATTGGTACTGAATCGCGCTAAACTAACTGAATATTTTAAAATTATCGTCGCGGGTGATGACATCACCACCAGTAAACCAGAACCCGATGGTTATTTACTGGCAGTAAAACGCTTGAATAAAGAATATCCCGAATTCAATCTCCAACCACAAGAGTGTCTGGCAATTGAAGATACTCCAGCAGGTATCGAAGCAGCGAAGCGATCGCAAATGCAAGTTGTTGGTGTAGCGAATACTTACCCATTCCACATGCTTCAGCGCTGCTGTAACTGGACTGTTGATTATCTCAGTGATTTGGAACTCGAACGGGTGCAAAAAGTTTATTCCCAAAAACAGCCTCAACCATCGGTAACTGAATGTTAGAATAATTTATGGTGGTAATGTTTTGAGTTAATGAGTAATAGTACTCTTAACTTAGTACCGATTAAGGGGAATTAGCTCAGTTGGTAGAGTGCTGCGATCGCACCGCAGAGGCCATCGGTTCGAATCCGTTATTCTCCATTAGTACATTAAATAATTATTGTCAGTTTTAAAGAATTAATGTCCATTTTTTCCAAATTCAGGGGCATAAGTTACGTATTTTAGCGGCTTTCAGCAATTAAATCGTTTTAAAGAATTATTGTCCAGAGTTGAAACCAGTTTTAAAGAATTATTGTCCAAAATCCGCCTGTAGAAGTCGGCTAAATATATGTTTTCTGATTTAATTTATTACAGCAAGCCCAAGGCTCTTTAAATTACAAGAATAGCTTTAAAGAACTTTATTTGCAGTCTAATTACAAAAATATATAACCTCTTCTTTTGCTGTTTTCACCCAAGCAGAGGCTCCATTACTATAAAATAGCTGCGTTTCTACGTGCGATCGCAGCACTCCTTTCAAACCACCCTAATACAAAATTATATCGCTAAAGTGGTGTCTTCAATCATAAGAATTTTCAACCCACCACCTAACGGGAGGGCTGTGGAAACAGATAACTTCCAAAACGCCCGAATTACTCATGCTGTTGCTTTCAACCCACCACCTAACGGGAGGGCTGTGGAAACTTGCTCGTGGTCGTTCACGAAAAAATCACCAGGGCACTTTCAACCCACCACCTAACGGGAGGGCTGTGGAAACATTTGGCGTTGTACAAAAATATATTTATCCAGATTTCCTTTCAACCCACCACCTAACGGGAGGGCTGTGGAAACAATTTTGTCCCAGAACCGTTGTTCTATGTCTGATTGCTTTCAACCCACCACCTAACGGGAGGGCTGTGATGAATAAGAAAGGTGCAGTAACAGATTATGTCTGCGAACTGATTCCCAAGGAGTTGATGATTAACCGCTATTTTCAAACTGAACAGGCGGCGATTGAAGAACTGGAAACGAAAAAGGATGAAATTGTTCGCCAGCAGGAGGAACTGCAAGAAGAACATGGCGGTGAGGAAGGTTTGCTGGAAGAAGTCACCAATGACAGTGGCAAAATTACCAAAGCGAATGTCAATGATCGCATTAAGGCAATCAAGAATGATGCCACGTTTGCAGATGAGTTAAAGGTGTTAAAGGCTTATTTAAAGCTGATTGAGCAAGAGGCGGAAATTAGTAAACAAATTAAAGTATTGACTCAATTTTTGGATAATTATGTTTTAACAAAATACGGGGATATAACGGAGGACGAGATTAAAACGCTGGTGGTAGATGATAAATGGATGCCGACATTGCGACAAGCGATCGCTTCTGAGATGGATCGGATTTCGCAACGGTTGGCGCAGCGAATTCAGGAATTGGCTGAACGGTATGATACGCCTTTGCCGCAGTTGACGAGTAAAGTTGAGGGGTTGACGAGTAAGGTTGAGGGGCATCTTCAAAAGATGGGAATGGTGTGGTGATAATAAAGAATATTACTGATAGCTACAAGCAGACAGATTGGGGAATAATTCCTAAAGATTGGAATTACGAAATCCTTCAAGGCAAAATAGTAATAGTACATGGGTTTGGATTTCAAAGCCAATATTTTAATTCTCAAGGTTTATATCGGCTAACTACTCCAGGTCATTTTTATGAAGAAGGTGGTTTTCGAGACGTAGGAGAAAAGCAAAAGTATTACGATGGCCCATTACCTGATGGCTATTTACTACGGAGTAAGGATTTAATTGTGGCTATGACTGAACAAGCTGATGGTTTACTAGGTAGTGCTGCAATTATTCCTGAATCAGGCAATTATCTTCATAACCAACGACTTGGTAAAGTTAAACCTATTTCATCTGATATTGAAATTGACTTTTTATACTACATCTTTAACTCTAAAAAATTTAGGCTTAAGGTGCGTGAAACTGCGGCAGGTACAAAGGTTAAGCATACTTCTCCAAACAAATTATTAGAAATTGCTGTTCCTATCCCCCCTCCTCCCGAACAGAAAGCGATCGCCCAATCCCTCAGCGATGTCGATGCCCTGATTACAGAGTGTGATCGCATCATCACCAAAAAGCGCAACACCAAGCAAGGCATGATGCAGCAACTCCTCACGGGCAAAAAACGCCTGCCCGATTTTAGTAAGGATGGGGATCGTGTGGTGATGGGAAAAAAAACCTCGGAGGGTTACAAACAGACTGAAGTAGGGATGATTCCTAATGATTGGGAAGTAGTTTTACTTGATTCGGTTGCAAAACGCGGAAGTGGTCACACGCCAGATAAAAAGCATCCGGAATACTGGAATGGAGAAATCAAGTGGATATCATTGAAAGATTCTAACCTCCTTGACAATTTATATATTGACAATACCGCCGAAAAAATTACGCCCGCAGGAATTGCAAACTCTTCAGCAGTTTTGCACCCATCAGGGTCTGTCGTTCTATCGCGGGATGCCGGGGTTGGAAAGAGCGCCATTACAAAAGATGTGATGGCGGTGAGTCAGCACTTTATGGCTTGGCACTGTGGTTCACAATTAAATAACCATTTTCTTTACTATTGGTTGCAAACAGAAAAGTCTGAGTTTGAAAGAATTGCAATCGGCAATACTATCAAAACTATAGGTCTTTCGTATTTTAAGCAGCTAAAAATTCCCTTTCCCTCTCTTCCAGAACAGAAAGCGATCGCGCAAATTCTCAAGGACATGGATACAGAAATTGCAGCCTTAGAACAAAAGCGCGACAAATACAAAGCCGTCAAGCAGGGCATGATGCAAGAATTATTAACCGGAACAACTCGCCTAAAATATGATTTAAATAATTAAATTATATGGGTAAAAAATATAAAATATATCTTGATGTTTGTTGTTTAAATCGTTCATTTGACGACCAAACACAGCCGTGAATTCGTTTAGAAACAGAAGCAATTTTAGAAATTATCAGCCGTTGTCGAGATGGAGGATGGGAATTAGTCAGTAGCACAGCCCTAGAATCGGAAATTGCACAAACCCCAGATGTAACCAGAAGAGAACAGGTGCTTGAAGCATTAGCGATCGCTCAACATCAAATTTTAGTCACCGAAGAAATCTCTAGACGAGCTATAGAATTAACAAACTTTAATATTAAAAATTTTGATGCGCTTCATATCGCTTGTGCTGAAGGGAACGCCGACATTTTCTTGACAACAGATAACCGTCTATTGTCAAGAGCATTAAACTATAAGAATAACTTAAACATAATAGTTGCTAACCCAATGCTCTGGTTAGCAGAAGTTACTACTAACCTCATAGAAGGAGGAGAAAATGACCCCGATTGAATTATATAGAAAAGGCTTTCAAGCCTTAGTAGATGCTTTGGGATATCCTGATGCTATCCGGTTTATTCGCCAATTTGAGAAGGGAAATGGAGACTACACCCAAGAACGTCATCAATGGCTCGATCAGCTAACGATGGATGAAATCCTCACAGACATTAAGCAACGCCAAAAAATATCTGACCCCAAGAACCAGGAACAATAATGAGCCAAGAACGCACCAAAACACCCTTAACCGTTACCCATGATGGGGAACCCTTAGTCATTATCTATCCTGCCACCCCTCAACCCCAGCGCCCAGCATTTGGAGCAATGAAGGGTAGCGGCGAAATATTGGGAGATGTGATTGCTCCAGTAATCCCTGCTACCACATGGGAAGCACACCCATGAAGCTGTTATTTGATACCCTCATCTGGCTTTGGTATTTGCTGAAAATTCACGGATGACACAGATAAAGATGACATAGTTTGATTAACAGTGTCATATTTAAAGCTGAGTAAAACCGTGATTATCACAGTAAGAGGGTTGCTATGAGCCAGGTCGGACAACGCGAACGCCAAACCCAAAACCGCATTGTGCAACTATTCCAGCAACAATTAAAGTATCGCTATCTGGGTGATTGGCACGACCGACCTAACAACAGCAACATCGAAACGGAAATCCTCACCGCCTTCCTACGCGACAAACAAGGCTACAGCAACAGCCTCATCACCAAAGCCTTGTATGAACTCAACAAAGTCGCAGGCGACCAAAGCAAAAGCCTTTATGACATCAACAAACAGGTTTATAGCCTCCTGCGCTATGGGGTTAATGTCAAAGAAGAAGTTGGCGAGAACACCCAAACCGTTTGGCTGATCAACTGGGAAAAACCACTAGAAAATGATTTTGCGATCGCCGAAGAAGTCACAGTCAAAGGCGAAAACACCAAACGCCCAGATATCGTACTTTATGTTAATGGTATTGCGATCGGTGTACTCGAACTTAAACGCAGCACCGTTTCCGTCTCTGAAGGCATCCGCCAAAACCTAGATAACCAAAAATCCATATTTATTAAATCCTTCTTCACCACCATGCACTTTGTCATGGCAGGTAACGACACCGAAGGACTCCGTTACGCCACAATTGAAACCCCAGAAAAATACTTCCTCACTTGGAAAGAAGATACTAACAGCGACATCACCGACCCTTTAGATAAACACCTGCGGCAACTTTGCACCAAAGAACGCTTTCTAGAGTTAATTCACGACTTTATTGTTTTTGACCGGGGTATTAAAAAAGTCTGCCGCCATAACCAGTATTTTGGGGTTAATGCTGCCCAATCTTACCTCCGTCGCCGAGAGGGGGGTATTATTTGGCATACTCAAGGCAGTGGTAAAAGCCTGACAATGGTTTGGCTAACTAAATGGATTCGGGAAAACATTACTGATGCTCGTGTTCTGATAATTACTGATCGAGATGAACTAGACAAGCAAATTGAGAGTGTCTTTAAGGGAGTCAACGAAGCCATTTACCGCACTACAAGCGGTCAAGACCTGATTAACAAACTTAACAGCACCACCACCTGGTTACTTTGCTCCCTAATCCACAAATTTGGCAAGAAAGACAAGGCAGACGACGCAGACTATAACAGCTACATCGAAGAACTCAAGCGCAGCCTGTCCAGCGACTTTAGCGCCAAAGGCGATATCTATGTATTTGTGGATGAATGCCATCGCACCCAATCAGGCACGCTGCACGACGCAATGAAAGAAATCCTACCCAATGCTGTATTCATAGGCTTTACTGGCACACCCTTACTCAAAAAAGACAAGCACAACAGCATCAACGTTTTTGGTGATTACATTCACACCTACACATTTAAAAAAGCCGTAGCCGACCAAGTTATCCTTGATTTACGTTACGAAGCTCGCAATGTTGACCAAAACATTACCTCACAAACCAAAATTGACCAGTGGTTTGAAGCCAAAACTAGAGGCTTAACAGAACACGCCAAAACCCAACTCAAGAAATGCTGGGGAAATCTGCAAAAAGTTCTCAGTTCAAAATCCCGACTGGAAAGAATTGTCGGCGATATTCTACTAGATTTTGAAACTAAAGACCGCTTGCAAAGTGGTTATGGTAACGCTATGCTCATCTCCGGTAGCATTTACCAAGCTTGTAAATATTACGAGTTATTCCAAAGTGGTGGTTTTACCAAATGTGCCATTGTCACCTCCTACAAACCTTCCCCGAAAGACATCAAAGGCGAAAGTACGGGAGAAGAGGAACTGACGGAAAAATTACGCCAGTACGAAATTTATCAAAAAATGCTTAACGGAAAAGCGCCAGAAGTATTTGAAGACGAAGTTAAAAAGAAATTTGTCGAACAACCAGCCCAAATGAAGCTGCTGATTGTAGTCGATAAGTTGCTGACGGGATTCGATGCACCTTCTGCCACTTATCTCTACATCGACAAAACCATGCGCGACCACGGACTATTTCAAGCCATTTGTCGCGTCAATTGTTTGGATGGTGAAGATAAAGAATATGGCTACATCATCGACTATAAAGACCTATTTAAAAGCCTGGAAAAATCAATTAATGATTACACCAGCGAAGCATTTGAAGACTACGAACCAGACGACATCGATGGATTATTGAGTGACAGAATCGCAAAAGGCAGAGAACGCCTAGAAAATTCCAGAGAAAGCATTAAAGCCTTGTGCGAACCTGTAGAGCAACCCCAAGATACCCATGCCTATATCCGCTATTTCTGCGGCTCCGATACTGAAAACCCAGACCTTATAAAAGAACATCAACAACAGCGCATTGCCCTTTATAAGTACACATCAGCTTTAATCCGAGCCTATGCTAATCTATCCAATGATATGGCAGAAGCCGGATACACTACAGTAGAAACTGAAGTTATTAAACAAGAAGTTAAGCATTACGAACAGGTACGCGCAGAAGTAAAGCTCGCCAGTGGTGATTATATTGATTTGAAAGCCTACGAACCCGCCATGCGTCACTTGATTGATACCTACATCGGCGCAGAAGAAAGCGAAATTATTTCAGCCTTCGACGATATGACGCTAATTCAGTTGATTGTCGAACGCGGTGCAAATGCAGTTGACGCATTACCCAAAGGCATCAAGCAAAACCAAGAAGCCGTCGCGGAAACCATCGAAAACAACTTACGCAAAGTTATTATCGATCAACAGCCAACCAACCCGAAATATTTTGAAAAAATGTCCACATTGCTGGATGAGTTAATCCAAGCGCGAAAAACAGCCAGTCAAAACTATAAAGCCTACTTGCAGCGAATTGTTGAGTTAAGTAAACAAGTTGCTCAACCGAGTAGATCATCACAGTATCCTCAATCATTGAACTCTGCTGCTAAAAGGGCGTTATACGACAACCTCAATCAAGACGAAGCGTTATCTCTAGCGATAGATGACGCGATTCGCAAAACCAAAAAAGATGGGTGGCGTGGAAACATAATGAAAGAGCGCGAAGTAAAAAATGCCATTAAGAAATATTTAGATTCCCCTGAAGATTGCGATCGCATTTTTGAAATAGTTAAAAGCCAAAGCGAGTATTAGGATGCACCAAATAACTGTCGGTGAACTCGTCATAGACGTTGCCAGAAAAGATATTAAAAACTTGCACTTGGCAGTGTATCCTCCCGATGGTCGAGTACGTATCGCCACACCCTTAAACATTGATGACGAAGCTGTGCGTTTATTCGCCATCTCCAAACTTGCCTGGATTAAAAAGCATCAAGCTAACTTTGAAGCACAAGAACGTCAGTCACCAAAAGAATTTGTGTCTGGTGAAAGCCATTATTTTCAAGGCAAACGCTATTTATTAAACGTCATTTATTGTCTGGGCAATCCCAAAGTAGAAGTTAGAAATAATACTTATATCGACCTTTATGTTAGAGAAGGAAGTAATGAAGCGCAACGCCAACAAGTCATAATGTCCTGGTATCGACAGCAGTTAAAACAAGAAATTCCCCCATTAATCGAAAAGTGGCAAAAGAACATGGGAGTCCAGGTTGAAGACTGGGGCGTAAAGCTGATGAAAACCAAATGGGGTACTTGTAACATCCAAGCAAAACGTATCTGGCTCAACCTCGAACTAGCGAAAAAAGACAAGCACTGCCTAGAATATGTTGTAGTTCACGAAATGGTACATCTGTTAGAACGCAATCATGGCGATCGCTTCGTGGCTTTCATGAATAAATTTATGCCGAATTGGAAATTTTATAAGGATGAGTTGAATCGCTCCCCCCTTGGAAGTTATTGAGTTTGACTTTCAGCCAGATTTTGGAGGAGCAGGCGATCGCTATTTTCTATGACGTGTTATGAAACCAACATAAAGGTTAAGCAAAAACATCCTATTAGCTATCTTTGTTGACTAAACTTCAGTAATTAGCTAATATTTACTAACACCAGCATTTAATAATTAATTTAAAGTAATTAGTTTATAGTATGATATTAATTTGCTTAGATAAAATGTAATTTATTAGGATAGTATTAATTTTAAAAAAATATGTAAAATCTTCAATAAATTATGCAGGGTTCTATAATTGGTAGCTTTCGTAAATATTACAGAGAAATTAGAGGTCTCATAGATTTATTTGAAAGTGCAGGACTTTTTATTCTTTCTCCCACAAAATCACAAGTGATAAACTCGGATGAGGAGTTTGTATTACTTGAAAGTGATGACTCAAACTCCTCTCCTGTAGAAATACAACTCATAGCTTTTCATAGAATCTTAAGATCAAGTTTTGTATATACATTTTGTCCTAACGGTTATATTGGACGTACTACGGCATATGAAATAGGACGAGTTGTAGAACGTAAAATAAAATTATTTTTCAGTGAAACTCCAAAAGATTTGCCTATTTTTTTGCCGCCAAATTCTATCTGGAGTCCAAAAGATTTTAGTAAATATTTCTTAAATCATGGAAAATTACCTGAAACTTTAGAGGTTAGCAGTAAAACAGTTTTAGAAAAGTTACATAATGATTTATTCTTAGGAAAGTATCAAGATTAAAGTACATGATTTATAGGTGTTAGTATGGGAAAAAAACATATTGTAATATGCGGTAGTATGTCTAATTATGAAGAAATGTTAAAATATCAAAATATTTTAATGAGAAATAATATTCCTTGTCTAGTTCCTGAAAATGAAGGAGAATTAATAAAACAACTTTCAAGAGATGAATTTAATGAGTTCAAACGAAAAGTTTCAAAAAGGCATTTTGAAGAAATTATCAATAATAATGTTTTTGCAATTTTAGTAGTAAATTCTACCAAAAATCATATTCCTAATTATATAGGTGGTAATACCTTTGCAGAGATTGCTATAGCATTTTATAAACAAAGGCAAATATTTCTTCTCTATGATATATATGAAGGTTTCAAAGATGAATTGATTGCTTGGGATATAAAACCACTTCAAGGAAATATTAATTCATTGATAGAAGAATATAATTCCTCTATTTACTCTAAAAATAAATAACTTATTTTACCAAAAAATCTGATTATAAAAAGTAAACAAATGAATGATAGGCAAAATACTAGTACACTTTTTGGATAATGAATTAATCACTTTATTTGGTCTCAAAAATTCTAAAAAAATCTATCAAGAACTTCGATTTTCTATTAGATTAGCCTTCCTTCTATGTTCAGACAAGATTGTCATTCCTGCATCAAACTATTTTGAATCTCCTTTTGCTAAAAAAATTTTTGATGAACTACAAGAATTTAGTGAATTTGGTTATCTTGGACTGGTTTCTAGTTCAATGAATGTCTTAGAGTTTGTTGAAAAAAAGAAGGAGCAATATTCAACCGATAGAAATCGTTATCCCATATATTTTAAATCTCTTGAATCACAGTCTAGCCTTTCTATTTCTGCTACATGGATACCCCGCAATCAAAGTGCTACAGAAGACATTACACAAAACTGGATTAGTAATATAGATAATAGTAGTATTTGGAAAAGGTTTTTTTCAAAAACATCTTACTCAACAGTCGAAAATTTTGAACTTGAACTGTCAAAAGTTCCAGAAAAGCTGGAGGATTCTGCATTTATATCTGATTTTGTTGTTCCTCTTTTGCTATGGAGAGATAAAGAATCTTTGTGGATAAAAAATAATATTAACGTTTTAATAACAAAAGCTTATATTGAGAGTTTCTTAAATGAATCTGATGCAATTTGTATGACTGATTTTTCGTTTTTTGATACTTCAATTATTTTACCAGATGATAGAAAACACCTGTCTGTATCTAAAATTAAAAGACTTTTATGGGAGAGAGATTGGCTTCAATTAATCTCTAATATAAATGGTGAAAGTCTATTTAAATTAAAACATAGTAAAGAATGGTCTAGTTTTCTTAATGAAAAGATATACCCTCTTGTTTTTCCCCAAAATAGTCTGCATAACTCTTTAGAAGTATTCGATAGGGATATTCCAGAAAAATATACTATTCCATTGAGCCAGCCAGTAGAGGTTGGAGACCAAAAAAGTATAGATACAAGACCTATTTATAATAATAATATTCAACTTAATGCCCTAACAGAAAGCTATATGTCAAAAAATCAAGGAAATGACCTACGTGGTGCAAAGTTCGGAGGTGGATATGCTGAAGGAAATCAGTACGGTGGTATTCTCAATGATTATTCATCAGAGCAAAAGCAGAGTTTAGCTGAAGTAGCAGCAGAGATTGAAGAACTTTTGGTTCAACTACAGAATAAAGGAGCTAGTTCAGAAGTTGCTCAACAACAGGTTGCACAGGATTTAGCTACTCAAGCTCAGAATAACCCTACAGTTATGGAAAAGCTGGTTAAGTGGGGTCAATCTTTAAGTGATACGGCTGCTAAAACTACTGTAACTGAGGCAGCAAAAGAAGTTTTCAAGTTAGCTCTAAGATTATCTGGAATTCCAATTCCATAACTAATTTAATAAACTTTGTTAATAAACCCAATTAATGGCGATCACACTTCGGTATAGCTGTTAATGGCTTGCTAGTGGCAGATGCAGCGTAAAAGCTTTGATACATAAATTTTTTATTGCCTAGAGACGTGGTTCGTTCCCGTCTATTTTTTATTGCTTCGCCTTCCGAGCTACGAGACTTGAAAAAGATATTTCGCAGTTTCTACATCTGGTTTGCAAACGTAACTGGTAGCGATGTCTACGACGGGCTACGCCTACACATTTTTTGAGAAAGTGTAGATAATAACAATCTCTGGAACACCTAAGTAAAGCAAAAAATTTGCCTGGAAGTATTGCTTAGTAGGCTTTCTGTCTCTTTTTCATACTTTTAAAAAGCGCATGACATTTTTTGCATTCTCCCTCTTCCCACAAAGCAGGGATAGCAAAACGCTCTTTGCAAAAGGGACACTCTGACAACAAACGTAGCTTATGATCATCGCACCCCACCGTTGATTGAAACTGCCACTCTAGGCGGTGATATGATTTCTCAGCATAACAAGCCGCACATAAACGAATTGGCTCAAGCTTCATCTTTTCGCCTTTTGGCGGTAGCATTTGAACTATTTTGTCTGCGTCTAAACCTATTAGTTTTGCGATCGCCTCTAATTCCTTTTGACTGGGAACCGGATTCAATCGAAATTTCTCCCACCTTGCTAATACTGGGCCAATTCCTGCGGCTTTACTTAAACTCCCAGGAGACGAGACGCAAACTGCTTCGTGTCGCCTAAATCGTCCAAAATAGTGACTAATACTCTCCCCTTCGTTGGGTTCTACATACCAAGGCGGACGTTGAACCGCTTCTGGCTCCATAACTTACATCTCAATACCTAAACAGCTTGAACTCAAAGCAAATATGCCACTTTAGCCTTTCCTCGTAAATATAACTTTTGGTTCCTTGCGTCTAGCAAACCTTTTAGTCAAATTATGTTGATTCAGTTCAAAATGCGGCTAATTTATTTTCAGTAGCGCAATCTTGCCAAGGAAATCATATAAAGGTTCAAAAGTCTAGATTTTAGTCGCAAATTTAACACTTCGGCACATAAACTTGCTTAAATAACTGTAATTCTTCATGGCGGGAATTAAAAGTTTGACTTTGCGATGCGATCGCACTGTTTGAGCAATAAATTTTTATTTAGTGCAACACAAAATTGCAAGTTTTGAGTTCTTGCCAATGAGAATTGCCAAGAAACTGTAAAAACTAAGTCACTTCTGGTGCGTTAGCGTTTGCGTTGACGCACTCTCTGCTAAAGAAGCTTCTCCAAAGGAGACTTGCTTTCATCTTAAATCCTCATACTTTGTAAACTGTAATAGCTCAAGAATTTACGTTTTGTTTACTGCTGTAGCTATTATATGGGTCATAAGGGTGATAAAGAAACAAAAATGTATATTTATGTTGCAGATGTTGTATCTGTAGCCTGGAATAAAGACAGAGGAGAAGTTTTAAAGCGATTACGTGGTAAAAAATCCCGTCAGAAGCTAGCTGATGAAATCACTGCCAGAGGCGGAGAATGCTCCCATCAAAACCTGAAAAAGCTAGAATATGGTGAGTCTGAAAGTGTCTCACTGAAAGTATTAGAATCTATTTGCACAGCATTGAATATCTCTATAAGTGATTTTATTAGCACTATTGAAGTTACGATATAAAGTTTTGAATAGCTCTCTTGATTTTAGCTACTAGAGTATCTAATATGAAATCTGAAATCAAAAAGGCGATCGCAGTCTCTTGCCGGAGGGCGATCGCCTTTTGTTAAACCCCATCAATGAGGTTACTCAGATGATTGTACAAGAAGAGTTTGATAACCAAGCTTCTGCTAAATCAGAGCTTGAGGAATATGTTGACCACTTAGCTGACGCAGCAGCACCAGAAATTGAAATTGACTCAGTGCCAGATGATTTGGGAGAACTGTATCGAGTGTGGAACGGTTCGCAACTTCTCGGCACTTTTTACCAAAACTTGGAGGGTAAATGGGTAACGCAACCTTGTAATAGGGATGAAAGACCCTGCTGTAACACACCCTTTGAAGCGCAGCTGATCATAGTAGCTGTCAATGGCTTACTGGTAGCAGATGTAGCTTAGTAATAAATCTTTCTCTCATCACCCAAAGACGTGGTTAAATTCACGTCTTTTTTTGTAGCTTATTTTTGATATTCACCTTTTTACATAAAACGGGAATGGCTAACTCTTCTTTGCCAGCGAGACATTTTGATAATAAACGCAGCCTCTAGCGATGTCTACGATGGTCACTGAGCTTGCCGTACCACTTCGTGGAAGCAAGCTACACGGAGCGTCTTGTAGAGAAGTGCGGGCTTTGCTTACGCACCCCACAAATGGCTGTAAAGCTAGCCACTTAAAAATCTTAGCCTTTTCTTTTAAATTTAACTTTTGGTTCCTTGCGTCTACCAAATTTTCTAGTCAGATTAGCTTGGCTCAATTCAAAGGATGGCTCATCTAGTTTCAGGATTGCAATTTTACGAAGTAAATCATACAAAGGCTCAATCAGCCCTCCAGATTTTAATTTCAAATAAGAAATTACACTATCCATTTGTGCGAGATTTAATCGACTATGCTCAGGAATGAATTTTTGCTCCCAATCATCCACAACTTCAATAATATCTTCTTCAGTTAAGTTGGGAAACTCGTATGGCTCTAAAAATGAGTCATGAACGCGCACGTATGGAAGACTTTTTCGTTCGAGAATATTATCGCTTAAATAGTAAGTCCCAACCAAGATAATAGCTATTCGCCGTTTCGCAAAAATATCAATTAGTTCATTCAATCCTTCCAAAGTTACGTAGTCGGCATTACCAATTATGAGTATTTTTACACCATAGCTTTTAAGAGTTCCCCATGCTCGCGCTCGTAAATCTCGCAGCGCTCCAACATTAGTAAGCGGATGACCGACTTCTTCTAGAATAGAGTAATACAAATCTGTTGGGCCACCATGCTGATCAATTTCAGCATAAATAACAGTCGCAGGAATTTCTAACAATGTCCCTCGCCGTTTTACATATTGCATCCTATAGAGTTGGCAAGCTTTTAGCAAACCAGAACCTGTAGCAGATGTAACGTAACCACAGAGTTTTGCATCACGCTGGTCATCAAGCCAGTCAAATAATTCTGTATCGCGGTCTAATGGTAGGTAAGTGTCAGCTTTACCAATTCGTTCAACCTCAGCCTGGATCTCTGGTGAGCGACGCAGTTCTTCAGCAGACTGTAAACTAGCATCAAACTGCTTCTGAAGTTTTGGTTCTACATGGGCTAAGTTAGTCTCTGACATTTTACTTACCAGTTATCTTTCACAAATTGGTTCCAATTTTGTACCCCTACTCTCGGTCGTCTAGCCTTGGCGGTGCGATTGGTTTCAGATTTATCCTGTTTGTCTATAGAATTTACAGGTTTTTGTGAGGCAATATCAGGTGAAGATGTAAAATTTTCTTGTGATATAGTTGTTTCCTCCAGTATTGCATTTTCAGGAAACATTTCAACAATTTTCGATTTATTAGACTTTTGTTCCTGTTTTAATTGAGCTTTTCTTTGCCGTTTTCTACGACTTTTACGTTCTTGTTCCACGTCCTCAAATATATTTAGTCGTTCATTCAAAATTGAAGAATTATCAACTTCCTTAGCTTCCACGCGAAGCTTCTTCTTAATCCAATTTAATTCCCCAAGAGAAAGCCGCTCTTTTTCTAGATCCCTAGCTTTTACAACACCAATAAACTCTCCTGGTTGACCGTCAAGAGGACGGGTATAAGCAAGCAGAGTTACAATATTGCGCTGGTCATATCTTAAGGAAATTTTCTGACCTTCATACCTTACTAAAGAATCTCCCTGATACACCAAACCTCCAAAGTTGACAGAACCATATTTCTCGACATTCCGATAAGCAACTTTCATTAAACAGATGTCTAGTTCACGCTCATTGAAAACTTCTGGCTCACTCAAGAGCATTGATTTCCAGCGTTTAATACGTTTTTGGTTTTTTACCTTTGGATAATCATGCTGATTGTAGTGGTCTACAAAATATCTCACTAATATTCTTTCTAGCTTATCAAGCGTTAAACATGCAGTTCTCTCTGCCTCTTTAGGGCGTTCCTCAATACTCGATCCGGTATATCCTCCATATAAAGACAAAACTTCCTTATTAATCTTGTCAAATATAGTCTCAATTAAACCGCCTGCCGATGGAAAAGCACGTAGCCGACGTTGGAAACCTAACTGTAGCGAAATTTGCTTCAAATGTGCAGACTTAAATTCCTTGGCGCGGTCTGTAACTAAATATTCTGGAACACCGAAAATATCCCATTTTTCTTGCAGTTTGTACTCTGGTTCATAATGCTTTGGCAACATTGAATGACGAAAGGCAAGTGCAACTTCATGTGATCCAGCAGACTCATATCCCAAATAAAACCCAACCACACAACCAGAATAGCTATCCATCACTAATGTTATGTAAGGGCGACCAATAATTTCTTTGTCTTCATCATCAATCAACAAAATATCTAACTTGGTATGGTCAACCTGCCAAATCTGGTTGCTATGGGTAATTTCTAAAATTCCTTCAGTTGTCTGAATAATTTGTCCTTCTGTTGGTGAACCGGGATGGCGAACTATTCTGCTTGCTTGGTCAATATGAAAATTTATAACTTTATAGACGGTGACATGAGAGGGACACTTTGTCTCTATTAAATCCTTTAATACCTCTGGGTATTGTTTAAATTTTTCAGCATACTTTTTAGAGCGTAGTTCTTCTCCCTTAGATGCCAAAGCTATCAAGTATCCGTGAATTTGATTATGATTTACCCGCGAACCCTCTTTTTGACCCCATTTATGAATTTCAACTATAAATTGAAACCATTGTTTGCTAATACGAAACTGCCCTTTATCCTGACGACCAACTGCAAGGGTAGCAACTCCGTCTTTTTGAACTCTCTCAACCATTCGTTTTATAGTTCGGATGCTTTTGCCAAGTGTTTTAGCTGCCTCTGCGATCGCATCCCTGCGAGCATTTTTATCAGGTGCTTGTAAAATGGCATCAATTACATCAGCCTTTTGCTGAAACTCTGGCGAATCATCGTTAACCAGTAAATAAGACTTTCCCTCTACCTGCTCTCCACCCAGCTCCGTAGCAAGAACTTCCTCATGATCGGAGAGATTAGTGCCTTGACTCAAAGAACGCGTAGACATATACCTGGCCTGTCTTCAAGAAAAATGACATCATTCACTTTAAAAGATTATCAGAAAAATGACATCATTTGCTTTAAAAGTGGCGAGAGAATAAGAAAAGCAGAAATATAGCTCAAAGACCATTGCAGTAAGGCTTTGAGCTTGTTAGAAAGCTATCGTGAAATTGGACAATAATTCTTTAAAATGGACAATAATTATTTAATGGACACCATTTGTACAACCACTAGGTAATCGATTATCTTGAATTTGATTATCTAGACGTTTTATCTCGACTTTTTTCTCATTACGACGCTTTTTTAGTTTTTGAACATCTTCCTCTACTTCACTAATTTTATTATGATTTTTTATCAGGTAAGCTACTGCACACCGGGTTAGAATATCCTGTGTTTGTTTATGGATTTTATATAAAACATTAGTTAATGTTTCTAATTTATTTTCATCTACATTGTTTGGATAACTAGAATCTTCCCTGTGTTCTACATCGGTACTTTTAGTATAAATATTTTTGTTAACTCTTTTTTTGGCTGATTTGGTTGGCTTTACATCCCCATTATTAATGGTAACTTGTTTTAGAAATTCTTCTGGTTGAGTAAGTAATTCTTGCGCTTTAGAACGTATTGTCTGTAAATCACATTTACTTTCACTTTCTTCCCATACTTGGCGAAGTATATCTTCTAAGCTTGCCGCACTATTATTACACAGTTTAAGATTTTTGGCACTAACCAAGCGTATTGGTATAAAGCCTGCCATTCAAGATTTAATAAACATTAGGGGCGCACAGCTAGCCGTGCGCCCCTACGAATCACCTATATTCCAACCTACGAAAGTTTCGGGTTATGAAATCCAGATTACTTAGTAATGATTTAGGTTAATCCCAGCTTCTTTTGCCATTGCTTCTAACCCATTAATTTGTAGGGTTTTAATTGCTTTGGTAGACAACTTTAATCTCACCCACCGATTTCCGGCTTCCCACCAAACACGCTTGTTTTGCAGATTAGCGTGCTGAAGGCGTTTAGTACGGCGGTGGGAGTGCGAAACAGCAAAAGCGTTATTTGCCTTCTTACCAGTTAGTTCACAGCGACGGGACATAGCAAGTATCTCCAGATTGTTATTTTAATACAGCCTTTCCATTTTAGGTCTTAGGCAGCAGAAGTGGGGAGATGAGGGAGCAGAGGGAGCAGGGGGAGCAGGGGAGGCAGGGGAAGAATAACTATTAGTTATTGAACCAATGCCCAATGCCCAATGCCCAATGCCCACTTACCACTATTTACTCGCTTGTTCCGTCAGCTTGGTGAGTACCTCATTTGATCGCTCGACGAAAGATTTCATTCCCTCAGCGTCAAATTCTTTCTGAGACATCAGCGCTAAATCGTAAACGTGTTGGCAAATCAAGTTGACTAACTGATTTGTAGACGATTCACCGTCACCTTGAATGATACTACCTTGGTTCAGATTTGCCAGATTTTGAATCAGCGGGTGAGCAGTATTCACCAGCAAAATGTGATCTTCGGGAAACTCTGCTGTTCCCTGCTGCATCATGGCGTTCATTTCGCGCAGGCGGCGGAGAATCTCTGGTAAAAGCACGATCGCAGGTGGTGTACCTTGAGGATCGTCTGATTTCAAGGCTTCGGTACGGATGTTGAGTTTGGGTTTGTTGAGGGATTTCTCAAATAACTCTTTGATCGTCTCACTCCGAGTTTTGTTCGTCTTGGGATCGACAATTTCCTTATCTTTATCTTGTTCTAGCAGGGTATTGTCTAAATCTGAGTCTACCCGTGTAAACTTGACATCCTGATATTCCCGCTCTAGGAAGTTGATAAAGTGAGTGTCGATGAAGGAGTCCATAAACAGGACTTCCAAACCTTGATTTTTGTGCAGTTCTATGTATGTAGATTGGGTTGCTTCATCGGTGCTGTAGAAAACCCGGTTTTCGTTGCGTTCTTTGTTGCGTTCTAGATACTCTTTCAGCGTAGTATAAGGAGCGCTGGGTGCTGAGTCAGAACTGGGTGAAGGAGTGACATCTTGCCAAGCATCGCTGTCCGAAGATTGGACTTCAACCACTGGAGTTTCAGCAGCAACTTTTTCCGTCAACTTGGCGGTGGTGCGGAAGACAATAATATCTTCGATTTGTTTTTTGAATTTCTCGTCGTTGAGAACGCCGAATTTTACGAAAGTGCCGAGGTCTTTCCAAGCGCTGATGTATTGTTCGCGGTTATCGCGGAAAAGTTCTTTGAGGCGATCGCCTACTTTTTTGGCAATGTAATCACCAATTCTCCGCACGGTGCGATCGCCTTGTAAGGCACTCCGCGATACGTTCAGGGGAATATCGGTACTATCAATCACACCCCGCATCGGCATCAGAAATTGCGGGATAATTTCTTCGCAGTTGTCGCTAACAAAAACTTGATTGCAAAATAGCTTGATCTGGCCTTTGGTAACATCTACATCCGGTCGCATTTTGGGAAAATACAAAATCCCGTTGATGATAAAGGGATAGTCTGTATTTAGATGTACCCATAACAAAGGTTCTTCCTGAAAAGGATACAGGTAGCGGTAAAATTCTAAATAATCTTCTTGAGTCAGATTACTCGGAGACTCTCGCCACGGTGCTTTTTGCTTATTTATTACTTCGCCATCTAGTTTAATCGGGACTGGCAAGAAGTCGCAGTATGTCTTGACAAGATTCTTAATTCGTGCTGATTCGAGAAATTCCTCTTCTTCCCCTTGCAGGCTGAGAATAATAGTAGTACCGCGAGTTGTCCGAGAAGATTCTTCAAGAGTGAAAGCTGGGGAACCATCACAAGACCAGTGAACCGCCTGCGCGCCTTCTTGGTAGGATAAGGTATCAATTTCTACCTTTTGCGCCACCATGAAGGAAGAGTAAAAACCAAGACCGAAGTGACCGATTATCGGTTGATCTGATTTGCTTTCATATTTATGAATAAATTCTTCAGCACTAGAGAAGGCAACCTGATTGATATATTTCTTAACTTCATCTGCGGTCATCCCAATACCGTTATCGGAGATGGATAGAGTTTTCTTATTTTTGTCAATGGCAATTTCAATTTCTGGTTCGCCGATATCTCCAGCATAATCGCCGGCGCGGGATACCATTTTTAGCTTTTGGATGGCGTCTACAGCGTTGGATACCAGTTCCCGCAAGAAGATTTGGTGATCTGAATAGAGCGACTTCTTAATGATCGGGAAAATATTCTCAGTATGAATACTGATAGTGCCTTGTTCTAGCATAATTGGTAGTTTTCGATGTTAGTATCTGAAATGATGATAGTAGGTAATACAACCTAGCCATCTGTTTTCCAGGATAAACCCGGAGAACACAGAAGGGCATGATACCAATTAGGATTTTAAAAGCATAGCTTAGGCGATCGCACCTTTTTTAAGCATTGTTTGCCGCCATTTTCTGATTCGGATTCCCCTACTTCCAAGTCGCCACTCCCCACAGATTGCTGTTTAAGTATTACTAGAATTCTTCTCCAACACCAAAAAATAATGGTATGGATAAGTGGGATCGATAAATTCTTGCTTAACAGTTAACCCAGCTTTGGCAACAGAGTTTAAAATCCGCGTTTTCGGATAACCTTTTAAACCCATTTCCCAGCAGTGTTCGTCACAGACTGGCGTTGTACTCCAGAATTTGGGGACATTGAATAGTAAATGCCTTGGTCTGCCTGAGAAAGAGGTTTTGACCTGAAACGAGAGGTATTGGGTGCAATAGGGAATCGAAATCACCAAAAATTTCTTGGTTGCAATAGCAAGTTTTCTCAATGCTTCTTCTGACTGTTCGTAAGGGAAGTGTTCCAGAACTTGAAACAGGACAATCGCATCAAATTTATCTTTTGGTAAGGAAAAATCTGTAGTCAAATCCAAAATTATTTCTGGTTTGAGGCTGGGGTCAACATCAGCAGTGGAGACGTTGTATCCATTATTCTTCAAGATGTCTGTTAACAGAGAATTAAAAATCCCAATTTCCAGAACGTTTTTTACCTGATTACCCAGCGAAAAAATTAGACGCAACTGATGATGATAACTGATGAGGCGATTTTTTGATAAATATTCTGAATTTCTAATATCTAACGAGCTGATGAGTTGCATAAATAAGCCTACCTAAGCTGAGAGATTAATAAATTTGGTGGGTATACAACTACAGGATTCCCGGAACAATCATCAAAGTAACAGTACCTTGTTTCGTTTGTATACCATACACTCTGTCTCCTAGAAGGCTAAGGTATACAAATGAAAGCCCAAACCCTGGATTTACCCCCCTTAATCCCCCCGATGCATTGGGGGGAAATATCCGGTTCTCCCCCTTTGCAAGGGGGAGTTAGAGGGGGTGAGAAGGACTTGTATACACACCGTAGCCTAGAAGGAGAGAGGCTTTGAAGGGGGATTTTCCAGGGCAAAATATCACTAACACCAAGCGTATTGGGTTAACGAGTAGGATTCTACGCGCTAAAGTATTTGGCTAACGGGTGATAGGTAATAATCGCAGTGGTAGACTGTTCTGGATAAAGTTGTTCGCTTTCATCCATATACAAGTTAATCCTGTCAGTCTGCAATAACTCCAGTTGTTTGTACTGATCCTGAATATTTGGACAAGCTGGATATCCAAAACTATACCGCGAGCCACGATAGCGTTGTGCTAATATATCCCGAATATTGTCGGGTTCCTCAGCAGCAAAACCTAACTCTCGGCGAATTCTGGCGTGTGTCCATTCAGCTACAGCTTCCGCTACCTGTACCGCCATACCGTGGAAATACAGATAATCGGTGTATTGATTGGCAGCAAACAGCTTTTGGGCGAACTCTGTGGCAATTTCCCCTACAGTCACCGCTTGCATTGGGAAGACATCAATAATTCCCGACTCCTTCGGTGCAAAGAAATCTGCTATGCATAGCCGTCTTAACGACTTTTGTCTAGGAAACTCGAAAGTTGCAAGCTGTTGTGATTGACTTTCTGAGTCATATATATGTAGAGAATTCCCCTCGGCTTGACAAGGGAAATACCCGTAAATCACTTGGGGATGCAACAGATTCTCTTCGATGATTCGCTGTTTCCAAGTTTCTAAAACTGGGTAAACTTTCTCGGCTAAGAAAGCCTGATATTCTTCCTTAGATTGTTCCTTTGGTTTGCGGAATTGCCATTGTCCAGCAATTAAAGCTTGTAAATCCAAATGCCAGAATATTTCCTCGATGGGAATATCACTAGGCTGCAATAACTTCGTTCCCCAGAAAGGCGGTGTGGGACGTTCAATATCTACAGCCACAGCTTCGGAACGTCTTGTATCTACTACTTTTGGTTCAGCAGATGTTTCTTCCGTAGTTGTCGCTTTTGGTTCTTTGTGGCCATTTGTCGAAACTTCAGCAGTTTCCACTTCATTCAAAAATCCCTGCAAATCTTCCCAGTTATTAGTTGCCTTTGCTGGCATTAATTTATCCATGAAGTGCAAGTCAGAAAAGGCATCTTTGCCATAAACAACTTTACCTTTGTAAGCTTTTTGGCAATCTTCATAGACAAACTTGGGAGTTAACGCTGCACCACCTAATATCACGGGGACACTAATTCCCTTTTCGTTGAATACCTCCAAGTTCTCTTTCATGAAGGCGGTGGATTTCACCAGCAAACCACTCATGGCAATACAATCAGCTTTGTGCTGTTCATAAGCGTTGATGATGTTTTCTACCGGCTGTTTAATTCCCAGGTTAATCACCTTGTAGCCGTTGTTGGACAAGATGATATCCACCAAGTTTTTACCAATGTCGTGGACATCGCCTTTAACTGTGGCAATGATAAAGGTTCCCTTGGCATTGTTACCCGATTCTGATTTTTCCATGAACGGTTCTAGAAACGCTACCGCCGCTTTCATGGTTTCCGCAGATTGCAGAACGAAGGGTAGCTGCATTTGTCCAGAACCGAATAATTCCCCGACAACTTTCATGCCGTCTAGCAAGAAGGTGTTGATAATTTCTAAGGGGGGATGTTCTTCTAAGGCTTTTTTCAGATGTTCTTCTAAGCCAATGCGTTCGCCGTCGATGATGTGGCGTTTGAGACGTTCTGGAATGGGGAGACTTTCATCTAAGGAGCGATCGCGCTTAGTTGTCACCCCAGCAAACGCTGTGGTAAGCTCTCCCAAGGGATCGTAAACGCAGACGTTACCCTCAAATTTCCGCTCATCATAAATCAACTGCCGACAAATTTCTTGATGACGTGCATCAATCTTCGAGAGCGGTAAAATCTTGTTAGCGCTGACAATGGCTGCATCCATTCCCGCTGTCGTCGCCTCGTGCAAAAACACCGAGTTCAGCACCATCCGCGAGGCTGGATTCAAACCAAAGGAAATATTGGAAACACCCAAAATTACATGACATCCAGGTAATCCTTCACGAATCCGCCGAATGGATTCAATGGTGGCCTTACCGTTTTCTCTGTCTTCTTCAATTCCGGTGGAAATTGGTAACGCTAGGGTATCAAAGAATATTTCTGTGGGTGGTATGCCATATTCTACAGCTTGACGGTATGCGCGTTGGGCGATCGCAAACTTTTTGTCTGCTGTCCGCGCCATTCCATCTTCATCGATAGTACCAATGACTACACCAGCACCGTATTTTTTCGCTAATTCCAGCACCTTTAAAAAGCGCGGTTCCCCATCTTCGTAGTTGGTGGAATTTAGCAAACACTTACCACCAGCAACCTTTAAACCCGCCTCCATTTTTTCCCATTCGGTGGAGTCAAGCATTAACGGCAATGTCACATTATTAACAATGCGCGAAACTAATTCGTGCATATCCCGTACACCGTCACGTCCCACATAATCGACGTTGACATCGAGGATGTGTGCGCCTTCTTTTACTTGCGCCCTCGCCATTGAGACGAGTCCATCCCAATCTTCGGCGTTTAGCAAATCGCGGCACTTCTTGGAACCACTGGCGTTGAGACGTTCACCAACAATCAAGAAGGAATTATCTTGATCGTAAGGCTGAGTGGTGTAAATTGATGCTGCTGCTGGTTCTAAACTAGGATGTCTAACTTTTGGCTTCAGGTCTTTAGCAAGTTCTGCCAATTGTTGAATGTGTTCTGGACGTGTCCCACAGCAACCCCCGATCACTTGGACACCCAAATCTTCAACAAAATGCATTAATGACATCCGTAATTCTAACGGTGTCAGGCGGTAGTGCGCTTGACCGCCGACGTTTTCAGGTAAACCCGCGTTGGGAATACAGGAAACGATGAAAGGTGAATGTTCTGCCAGATACTTGATATGTGGTTTCATCAAGTCTGGGCCTGTGGCGCAGTTTAGACCGAGAATATCTATTGGGTAATGTTCCAGAATTGTCACCACAGCGCTGATTTCTGAACCTACCAACATTGTGCCCATGCTTTCCATTGTCACAGACACCATCAACGGACGGCGATCGCCCTTCTTAGCAAATACCTCTTCAATAGCATTCAGCGCCGCCTTAATTTGCAGCACATCTTGGCAAGTTTCCACTAGAAATAAATCGACACCACCATCCCACAGCGCCTCTGCTTGTTCAGCAAAAGTTGCTTTCATGGTGTCAAAGTCAATATGTCCCAAGGTAGGAAGTTTCGTTGTCGGCCCGATGGAACCTGCCACAAACCGGGGTTTTTCTGGTGTGGAAAATTCCGCAGCTACACGCTTGGCCAATTCTGCGGCTGTCTTGCTGAGGTAATAGGCTTGGTCTGCCAAGTCATATTCTGCCAGCACCAGGGACGTACTGCCAAAGGTATCGGTTTCAATTACGTCTGCACCAGCGGCGAGAAAGTCACGGTGAACCTTAGCGACAGCTTCGGGTTTCGTGTGGACTAAGTATTCGTTACAACCTTCATACTGTGGGCCGCCGAAGTCTTCAGCAGTCAGGTTTTGGGTTTGTAAGTTGGTTCCCATCGCCCCGTCGAAAACGAGGACTGGGCTATCTGGACTACGCAGGCGTTCAAGGAAAGAATGAGTCATATTTTCCTAGAATAAATGAGGATATCAAGTGAGTCATGCGATACTCGACTTACTTTATTATTTTCCAAGATTGTGATATTTTCGGCATCTTTTCATAAAGTCTGTTTTGCTGAAACTCACCATTCGCTCATTTTGACCTGATTTCTCAAGGTTGGCGACGATAGAATTATGCAAAACCTGTCAAGGAATAATTGACGAGTCCATTCTTTGTAGAGACGGCGATTTATCGCGTCTGTCTTACGTGTCAGTTTTTTAGACGCGATAAATCGCGTCTCTACATGAGGGGTTTCTTATCCCAAGCGTATTGGGATAAAACTGGTGACTTGTGTGTACACCGTAGCCAAAGCATCGGGGGGTGGGGTGTAATGACTGTGGTTAGATATGATATCACTCTAGAAGTCGCTGGCTCACAAACAAAGCCCTGAAAATGTTGGCTTGAGGAACGAAACGCAACCTACATTGGAGTTATTTTTTAGGCAAAACCTACACAGTATTGACACAGATGGGGTTTCACTGAATTCTACACATAGTCAGATGAAATATTTCCGCCAAGTTTCTTATCTTGGGATTACAGCTTAGAGTTGTCACTCCGTTCAGCTCAAAGATGGAAAAAACACCAGGAGTATAACTTGAGTCATACTATGGATTTAAATTCTTTGTTCAATCTAAATACATTTATTGAATTATTACTGGGGATTAGTTTGAGCGCGGCGGCTGGCTTCCGAGTATTTGTACCACTGCTAGCATTGAGTGTGGCTTCAGTTTTTGGACATTTAGATTTGCCGACTAACTTCGATTGGCTGGAAACACCTCAAGCTGTAATTGTATTTGCAGCCGCTTGTTCGCTAGAAATTATCGGTTATTACATTCCTTGGTTGGATCATCTGCTGGATATTGTAGCCACTCCTGCGGCATTTATCGCCGGGACAATTGTTACAGCATCTGTTGCTCCAGAGATGAATCCACTGGTGCAGTGGACGTTAGCTTTAGTTGCTGGTGGTGGAACCGCAGGATTAACTCAGGGATTAACGAATATATTGCGGATAAGTTCTACAGGCGTTTCAGGTGGATTAACTAATCCAGTTGTGTCAACCATTGAGTTGCTCATCGCCATCGGACTGTCTGTGCTGGCGCTAGCTTTACCAGTGGTAGCAGGAGTAATTGTGATTGGTTTTCTAATAATAAGTAAGTCGTGGTGAAATTTTACAAGTATGTAACAAAAAATTAAGCAGAAGAA
>NZ_JABXKN010000038.1:0-41270 GCF_017115065.1 Nostoc sp. JL23 | reverse complement strand
CACCCTAATTTTAATTTTTTGCCTCTGAATGCTCTCAAATACTTATTTTTTCGTAGCTCCTTTTAGTGATCGCCTATTGTACCCAAGTTTCTCAAACCCAGTCCCCGTGAGCATTTGCCATTTGTGGATGAGTCTATTGGCTTGCATCTGCCCTAGTGCCTCTGCTGCTGCTTTACGGACACTAGAGTCAGGATCTTGTTTGAGCAGTAGGACAAGTTGTGGAATTTGTTCCTTGGCTTGCATCTGCCCTAGTGCCTGTGCTGCTGCACTACGGACACCAGAGTCAGAATCTATGAGCAGTTTAGCAACTTGTGGAGCTTGTTCCTTGACTTGCATCTGCCCTAGTGCCTCTGCTGCTGCTTTACGGGAGACTGCTGAATCTTTATCCTGCAACTGTTTGGCAAACTGTTTTACAAGCTCATCATAGTTTTTGATCTGGGTTTTAGGGTTATCTAGCTGATATTCCTGTAAGTTTTGCGTTGCTGTAGCCCTGACTTTGGGTATTGGGTCTTTTAGGGCTGCTACGATACCGTTAATCTGCCATACTTCTGGCTTAGGTTTTTCTTCAGCGTTTACCCAAGGTAGAGAGAGGAAGAGAGTCAGGAGTAGGGTAAACCAGAAAAGGAAAAAGAGCGATCGCTTGTTAGTGTGGCGGGGAATTATGAGCATAAATCAGGGCACGGCGGCAGATTACACGCGGCTAAAAGTATAATAACAACCTTGCAATTCCTAATTCCTGATTGAGAAAGTCAGATTTTCTTTAGGTTTTTAGGTTTGTATTTGTGGGAGCATCCCAAATTTTGAAATTTACTATTATGGTGCGTTCAGATAGGAATAAGAGAATGAAGAAACGAACCGCCAAGAACGCCAAGGACGCAAAGTAAGAGAACACACTTGATATCAATCTTTGCTCACGAGTATCAAAGACTCATCCGCGAGTATTAAAGACTCATCCACGAGTATTAAAGGCTCTCCCACGAGTATCAAAGACTCGCCGACGAGTATTAAAGACTCTCCCGCGAGTATCAAAGACTCGCCGACGAGTATCAAAGACTCTCCCGCGAGTATTAAAGACTCATCCACGAGTATCAAAGACTCTCCCGCGAGTATTAAAGACTCGCCGACGAGTATCAAAGACTCTCCTGCGAGTATTAAAGACTCATTCACCAGTTGAGCAAACAGAAAGGGGAAAAGAAAAGGATTTGCATCTATCTTTAACTTTTCCCCTTTCACTCTTCCCCTATCTCTGGCAAAGTTTACAGCTTATGAACCAGAAGCAGTTTTAGCAGGTTTACTTTTTATAGCTTTAAACCGTTCCCCTAACTGTTCGGCAATAGTTTTTAACCCTGGAGTTTTCTTAGCAGCTGTCTTCACGTAATCGTAAACAGTCAAACTGCTACCCATTGCTTCGCTACCGACTGCCATTAGGGTATCATCTACCTGTTCTGTCAGTTGTTGCAGTTTAATCAACAGTTCGGTGAGGGTTGCGGCTAATTGATAATCCCGCACAAACTCATCTACATCAAAGCTAGCTGGTAAAATGTCTCGGTTAGACTGGGCAGCAGTTAGGCTAGTGTTGACAAAAGCTAGGCTTTTATCGCCCATCTTAAATAACTTACGTCGTTCTTCCACGCTCAGGGTTACGAGAAAAGGCATCTTTGCTTGGATAGTCGCAAAGGCTGCTTTAATTTCTTGGATATCTTCTGGGGAAAGGGAAGCGGTAATGTTTTGGTAAGCCATTAGATATTTACTCAGGTGAATCTGTTTGTTATGATTCCCACTGGTAAATGCGATCGCACAATAGGCACAGAGGCAGAAGCAATGGGATTTGGTTAAGAAGACGCGATAAATCGCCGTCTCTACAATCAATCTTTTGTAGAGACGGCGATTTATCGCGTCTTTATTATTTTTATTATTAACGCGATGGTTTCTTACCAAAGCCATAGCGCATTGTATCCATAATCCAAGTTTGGAAGTTGTCAATGTAGCTAAATATCACTGGCACTACTACCAGTGTCAACAGAGTGGAAGTTGTAAAACCGCCCATGATGGCAATTCCCATCGGTTGGCGAACTTCAGAACCGGCGCCAATTCCCAATGCTAAAGGCAGAATACCGGCGATCGTTGCGAAAGAAGTCATTAAAATTGGGCGCAGACGTGACACACCTGATTCAATGAGTGCCTGACGTTGGGTTTTGCCTTCTTGCATATTGATGATTGTGTAGTCTACTAACAGAATCGAGTTTTTGGTGACAATCCCCAACAGCAACACGATGCCAATCAGGGCATATATTCCCAAGGGTTTTTGAGCAACCATCAACGCTACCAATGCGCCGCCTAAACAAAAGGGTAAGGCTGCCATAATCGATAATGGATGAAGAAAGTTGTTATACAGCAGCACCAGAATTGCATAGATACACATTAATGCCAGCCCTAATGCACCGCCGAAGCGACCGAAAATATCTTGCATAATTTTGGCACTGCCTGATGGTTGCTGTACTACTCCTGGCGGTAAGTTTTGCATTACAGGTAGTTGGTTGATTGTCTGGACTGCCTCTCCTAAAGAAAGCCCTTGCAAATTCGCTTCTACAGCTACTTGACGGGCGCGATCATAACGGTTGATGGTAGCAGGGCCGCTACCAAAGCGGATATCTGCCACTGCGATGAGGGGAACCAATCTACCATTTTGACTGGGAACTTGCAGATTTGTGATTGTGTTAATGTCGGCACGTGCTTGCGGATCGATTTGCACGCGAATGGGGATTTGGCGATCGCTTAAATTAAATTTTGCCAAATTGGCTTCATTATCGCCGATGGTGGCAAGGGAAGCAGTACGAGCGATCGCTTGCACTGTTACGCCCAAATCTGCTGCCCGTTGCGGGTTGGGAATTACCAAAATCTCTGGTTTGACTAAACTTGCAGTCGAAGCCACTTCTACCAATCCAGCTATGGATCGCATCTGCTTTTCTAGGGCATCAGCAGCTTGATTCAACGCTTCGGGATTTTCACTTCTGAGGACAATTGATAAGCCTTTGCTACTATCACCCGGTGACTGACTTTGAAAACTAATTCTAGCTCCTGGTATTTGTTCAAAGTTAGGACGCACTTGTTCCTCAAACTGTTTTTGGGAAATATTTCGTTTCTCTCTGGGTTTGAGATTAATCGCAAGGCTGGCAGAATTGATCTCTTCTGTTGCTAGTACACGTTCAACTACTGGATTTTGGCGGATGATATCAGTCGTTTGTATGACTACCTTGTTAACGTCTTCCAGTGTGGAACCAGGAGGTAATTCTATAGATACGTTAGAAATTCCAAAATCACCATCATCAACGAAACCTTTGGGAATTAAGGGAACCAGCGTCAGACTGGCAATAAAAAAGGCTAAGGCGATCGCCATTGTTGTCAATCTATGGCGTAACGCCCACTGTAAAAGCGATCTATAAGGTTGAAAGCCTTGACGCTTTTCATCTCCAAGTTTTCTACAGCAGACTTGCCCATAGCGATATGGCGTTCCATGTTTTCAATTTCCACAACGGCATCATCTACCAAGTTGCCCACCGCCAGCGCTAATGCCAACAAAGTCATGTTGTTGAGGGTGTAACCAAGGGCTTGCTGCACCGCAAAGGTGGGAATTATTGATAGGGGTAAGGCAACAGCGGTAATCAATGTTGCTCGCCAGTCCCGCAAAAACACTAAAATCACGATGATCGCCAGCACCGAAGCTTGAATTAATTCATCAATGGTGCTTTGGTAGGATTGGCGGACAATATCGGCTCTAGTAAAAATTAAATCCAGCTTGACATCTGGAGGAAGGGTTTTTTCCAGTTGTTTGACTGCTGCTTTCACTCCTTCTTCTACTGTCACCAGAACGCTGCCAGTACTACGTAAAACTTGGAAAGCTACCACGGGTTGATTATTTAAACTGGCGGCTTGGCGCACGTCACCAAATTTATCTTCTACGGTTCCCAGACTGGATAAGGGCACGGAACCACCTTGTGGTAGAAGGATTTCATAAGTTTTCAAAATATCCACACTGGTGGCACTTCCTAATGTGCGGATACTTTGTTCGCTACCACCAACTTCGGCACGTCCGCCAGGTAAGTTAATGTTCAAAGCGCGGATTTGGTCGTTTACCTGAGTGGCGGTGATCGCTAGAGATTGTAGGCGATCTGGATTAAGATTAATGCGAATTTCTCGGTCAACGCCACCCACTCGCTGAATTTGTGCTACACCACGAACTCCCAATAAGGCGCGGCTAATAGTTTGGTCTACGATATTGCTTAATTCTTCTACAGAACGCCGATCTGATTTAACTGCGTAGGTAATCACCGGGCCGCCGGAAAATTCCAGGCGTTCCACAATCGGGTCGTTAATATCTTGGGGTAAATCTTGGCGAATTTGAGCGATCGCATTTCTAACATCATTGGTGGCGCGATCGCTATCTGTACCCAAAACAAAATTGATTGTCGTCTTGGAATTCCCATCGCTGACGGTGGAAATCATGTAATCGATATTGCCCAACCCCGCCACAGCATCTTCAATTTTTTTCGTCACTTGGGATTCTAGTTCTGCTGGGCCTGCGCCCGGTTGGGTAACTTTGATCAAAACCGTTGGTACATCAATATTTGGGTTAGTATCAATCCCCAAGGACATGAAGGAGAACCAACCCACCACTGTCAAAATTAAAAATAAAACTATTGTGGGAACAGGTTTTTTAATCGACCAGGCTGAGATATTAAAAGACATTGGGAATTTTTAGATTTTGGATTTGTCATTTGTCATTTGTCATTAGTTATTAGTTATTTTTTCCCATTCCCATTCCTTTCAATTTGCAACTCGAACTAGATCGCCATCTTTGAGATAGCCTGCACCATCAACGACAACGCGATCGCCTAACTGTAACCCACTCTTGATTTCTACTGTGTCCCCATTACCAGGATCTCCTAACTCTACTTTCTGGCTACGGACGGTATTTTCACCCGATAAGATGAATACAATTACACTTGCGTCAGCTTGGGACTGCACTGCTTTTTGTGGCACTACCATTTTCATCCCTGAGTCAGTAGTAATTGCAGCACTAGCAAACATTCCTGGTTTAAGTAAAGTTGTTGGCGGCAAGTCAATTTTTACTGTCGCTTCCCGTCTTTGATCGTTCAGCTGTGGTTGTATATCTCTGACTCGTCCTTGCGATCGCACCCGCCGATCGACATCAGAAGTAATTTGCACCGATGCGCCAATTTTCACCTGATTTAGTTGAGTTTCGGGCACCTTAGCCTGAAGTTCTAACTTTTCATCTCGGATAATCGAAAATAGTTTTTGTGTGCCACCAATCACAGTTCCCACCTGGGTTTGCGGCGGTACACCAGTGACATCACCGACTCTAGCCAGTTTTTCGGCAATTACTCCCGAAACCGGCGCACGTACCACAGTTTGTCCCAACTGAGTTTGCAGTTGTTGCACTTTAGCAGCACTGCTCTTGACATCGGCTTTGGCTTTGTTAATGATCGCTTGGGCGTTCTTAATATTGGCTTGGGCACTGCCGATATTAGCCTGGGCACTACGTATATTTTCTTGAGACAGGTTCACAACTTCTATGGCAGTTTTCACATTGTAGGAACGAGTATCAAGTTCTTGTTTGCTAATCGTCCCAGAGTCAGCGAGTTGTTGATAGCGCTGATAATTCTTGCCTGCTTCTTCTAGCTTGGCCTTAGCTTGAGCTAAATCGGCTTGTCTTTGATGGACTATTGCTTTATTTGATACCAAATCTGCCTGTTTGGATGCCAAATCGGCTTGTTTGGATGCCACATCTGCTTGTTTCGATTCCACATCTGCTTTTGCTTGGCTAATTTGGCTTTGCACTATAGAACCATCCAACACCGCCAACACTTGACCTTGTTTAACAAAAGCTCCTTCTTTGATATTTGCGGGAATGCTTTTAATTTGTAAGCCGTTTGTTTGCGGTAGCACCGGAATTAAATCACTCGCGGCTACAGTCCCAGTAGTTTTAAGAGTACGGACAACACGGGCGGTTTCTACTGTGGCGATGGTGACTGTCATCGCTGGGTTAACTTTTTTATCCGCTACCACGCTTTGTTGACGGGATGGAAAACGATTTAATACACTCATCCCAACCAAGGCGATCGCAATTCCTAAACCAGTACCCAAGAATAATGGCTTCAACCATACCCTGGTTAGTTTTTGATCTGATTTGCTTAAAAAATTCCTATCTTCAGAGGTTATAGCTTCTTTCACCTCGACTTCTGAAAGACTTTCATCGCTCACAGTTACACCTCTACTTTCTGTCTATGCATACCAAATCTTGGTATTTTCTTAAAAAAACTTGAAACTTATTTACTTCGATATCAACTATGACGTATTTCATAGTAAATGTCTTTTATCTGCAAAAGTATATAATACAACTTTGTCACTAAGAGAAATTACGACCGGATAAATGATCATAAATTTTATGTAGATTATGATACAAAAAATCCTCTCATCTCAGAGAGCTACTCTATGTCACACACCATCTGTATTTAGATCACTGCCAACCAATGCTTAGATATGAAAAACTAATATGGCTCATCTAGATTTATCTAATTAGAATCGAAAGTATTTATGTACCTTGGTACACCAGTAAATTATTTTTTACACCTAATCGAGCATTCCTCTAAAGCCTTGGTGTTGCCAGGAAGCCATGTATCCAGGCATAGATAAAGCTAGCGTCTACAGCTACACGTGAGTTACAAAGGAGCAAACTCCATTGCCTTAAATTCCAGCAAGGGTGGCCTTGATTATGGAATTTTGAAATCAATCAAATCAATAAAAAATTGGTATTTACCAGAGTAAGCAGATATGTTCAATGCCACTGAAATTTTAATTGATGCCTTCGTAAATGAAATTCGAGACGGCTACCGTCGCACTTATGGCTGCTTTAAAAATGATTATCAGGATATTATCGCCTGGGCAGGTAATATGGCTTTGGAAAACATTGCCAATAGCGACGCCCTTTATCACAATGTTGAACACACAGTCCTAGTCGCCCTAGTGGGGCAAGAAATTTTACGTGGCAAACATATCAGGGAAGGCGGTGTTTCGAGTGAAGACTGGTTGCATTGTATTATTTCCTTAGTGTGTCACGATATTGGCTACGTTAAAGGGGTTTGTCGGCAAGACCGAGAAACAGCAAACTTATATGCCACAGGTAAAAATGGCAGAATGATTTCTGTGGCTGCTGGCGCTTCTGATGCCAGTTTGACGCCGTATCATGTTGATAGAGCCAAGCTTTTTATTGATGAGCGTTTTGGAGGTCACAAGTTAATAGATGCTGACGCAATCAAGAGCAATATTGAATTGACTCGTTTTCCCGTACCTGCGGCAGAAGATCATCAAGATACAAAGTGCTTTGCCGGATTAGTCCGTGCTGCTGATTTGATTGGTCAACTAAGCGACCCGCGTTACTTGAAGAAAATTACTTCTTTATTTTACGAATTTGAAGAAACTGGTGTAAACAAAGTTTTGGGCTATAAAACCCCTGCCGATTTACGCAATAACTACGCTAAGTTTTACTGGAATGGCGTATATCCCTATATCCAAGAAGGACTGCATTACCTATCATTGACACAACAGGGAAAACAAATTCTCGCTAATCTCTACTCAAACGTGTTTGTTGTGGAACATGAAAAACAACAGGAAGAACAGCAGAGGTATTTGGAGAAGTTAGCAGTTGGGAGTTAGGAGACGCGATTAATCCTTGTCTGTACAGGAGTTGGGAGTTGAAAATTATTAATCATGAGTTATGAATTAAGATAAAAACTTAATAACTCATAACTCCTAACTTATAACTCCTAAATACTATGGATTGGTGGCGACGACTTAAGAAAAATCCTTTGGCACGCTTTGGGGCAATTTTGCTGTTAATTTTCTATATAGGAGTAATTGCAGCTGATTTCGTAGCTCCTTATGACCCCTATGCTTCACAGCCTAATGGTTCATTGCTGCCACCAACGAAGATACACTGGGTTTCTCAGTCAGGGCAGTTTATTGGGCCTTATGTTTATCCGACAACTCAGGGAGATACGAATTTAGATACAGGCGATCGCCAACTCATTGTAGACTCGACAAAGCCTTCGCCTCTGCGTCTATTTGTCTCCGGGCCAGAATACCGATTGTTGCAGATGAGTTTGCCACTACCGCCGAAGTGGGATGAAGTCACAATCTTTCCTGGTATCCCCTTAAATTGGCATTTATTTGGCACAACAACTGGCGCAAAAGTCAATATTTTGGGCACTGATGACCAAGGCCGCGACCAATTTAGTCGCCTACTGCATGGCGGTCGCATCAGTATGTTTATCGGGATTTTTGGCATTATCATTACCTATCCCCTTGGTTTACTTATTGGAGGAATTTCTGGCTATTTCGGCGGTGTGACTGATAGCCTGATTATGCGCTTGGCAGAAGTGCTAATGACTTTCCCTAGTATTTATCTTTTGGTGACATTGGGCGCAGTCTTACCAGCGGGTTTAAGTAGTACCCAACGCTTTTTGCTGATTGTGGTAATTACTTCGGTGATTAGCTGGGCTGGTTTAGCACGGGTCATTCGGGGACAGGTATTATCACTTAAAGAGCGAGAATTTGTCCAAGCGGCACGCGCAATGGGCGCAAACCCACTTTATATCATCCTCCGCCATGTTTTACCGCAAACGGCTAGTTATGTAGTTATCTCTGCGACTCTTGCAATCCCCAGCTTTATTGGTGCAGAGGCGATACTGAGTCTCATCGGCTTAGGTATTCAACAACCAGACCCCTCTTGGGGCAATATGCTTTCTCTGGCAAGTAATGCTTCAATTTTGGTACTACAACCTTGGTTAATCTGGCCGCCGGCTGTGCTGATTATTCTCACAGTGCTGGCATTCAACCTACTCGGTGATGGGCTGAGAGATGCGCTTGACCCGCGCAGTTTAAGAAGATAAGCCTTCAATAAATAGTAAATGCGATCGCCGAATTAACAAATGCGATCGCTGAAATAGCAAATGCGAACCCCGAAATAGCAAATGCGATCGCTGAAATAGCAAATGCGTACTCCGAAATAGCAAATGCGAACTCCGAAATAGCAAATGCGAACCCCGAAATAGCAAATGCGTACTCCGAAATAGCAAATGCGTACTCCGAAATAACAAATGCGTACTCCGAAATTAGTCCGCGAAGGCGGACTTTGCCTGTGTAGCCGCAAATTCTATTCGCCCGGTACTGCAAAAATCTACTGCTGCAAAACCCAACGGCGAAAAAGTTCTACCATAATCCGCCAGTTTCCCTGAGTTTCCTCAACGACATCATGACGCTTCAGAGTATTCAGCGCTTCCTGTAAATCGGCGTTGTTCATACCTGTAGGCTGAGCTAAGGCATCCAGACTTAGCCCTTCTAAGTGAGGTGCAAGCACTTGTAGAATTACCTGTTGACCCTCAGCACCCCGCGCCGCCTGACCCCAAACTCCATCAAAGTAGTAGCGTCCCCGCTTGAAAAACTCAGGGTTATTGATAACTGCTTCCACCTCTTCTACTGTGAAAACTGGGTCACGCGATCGTCCTTGTTCAAAAACAAAGTCATTGTAGCGCCGCAGCTCATGCTTGTGACAAATAATTTGGCAAACGACAACATGCAAGAGGTCTAGTCTTGGCATTACTGAAAACATTAAATTCCATGACTTTTACCGATTACCCAATTACGCCGGAAAAACCGGGCTAAAGCTGATTCTTCTAAAGATAAATAAATTGGCCGTCCGTGGGGACAGGTGCGAGGGTTGCGAGTGCGTTGCCAATTATCTAAAAGTGTCTGCATTTCTTGTTGATTCATCGGTGTACCGTTACGAATCGCACTGCGACAGGCGACAGCTACTTGGGCTGTTTGTAAATCGCCTCCCCAACTAAGTTCTAAAATTGCTTCTGCACAGTCGTCTCGCTGCTGCAAAGGTGCGGGGATATTACGGACAGCCCAAAGTTGTTCGCCAAAAGGTTCTATTTCTAAACCGATACGTTGCAATTGCAATACTTGCGCTGGCGATAATTGATAAAGAATTATTGGCGGTTCGACGGGTAGAAGTTGCCAATCATCGCATAATTGCTCATATAAAACTCGCTCATGGGCAATGTGCTGTTCTACTAACCACATCCCACCTGAATGTTCCGCCACAATATAAGTGTTGCTAACTTGAGCGACAGCTTTTAAAGAGTTAGGAGAGACGCGATTAATCGCGTCTGTACAAGGTTTGGGATTTTGAGGATTGAAATTGTAACCACCTTTAGCTTCTGCGGCTTTGAGTAATTTACTAACTCGTGTTGTATGGACAGCTTCTTTGAGATTGTTAGAAGAAATGCTGAGTGCTTGGTTAATAGCTTGGGTAATTTGCTCTTGCCAATAAATGATTTCGTTGAGATAAATTTCTGTTTTTGCTGGATTGCGATTCCAGTTAATTTGATCGGGGGAAATGGCAAGATGTAAGAAACAAATTGGATAGCGATCGCGTGGTAATGTTCTATGAAATGCTGATAATATCGTTTGCTCTAGTTCCGGCGTCTTCACCATCCTGCCGTTAATCGCTACACGTACCCAATCTGGACGATGACGATGACAGCGATCGGGTAATCCTACCACTAAATTGAGTGAGGAGTGAGGAGAGACGCGATTCATCGCGTCTGTACAAGAGTTGGCAGGGTTGGGTATTTCGAGTTTGACTTCTTGCAAGTCACCTTGTCGCACTTGGGGTAAAATCTGCGGTAGGAGTTGCCCAGTTGTTCTAGCCGGAGAGATGGTGAACCATTGACGGTCATTTTGCCAAATCTGCCAGGTGACTTGGGGATGACACAGGGCGACTTGGTGAATTGTGGCTTGCACAGCTTTCACTTGCTGTGCTGTTGTGGGTAATCCCTGACGACGAGATGAGCAATTACCAAAAAGATGAGAAACTGTAACTACTGTACCAGGTGCGATCGCAGTTGCTTCAACTTGTACAACTTTCCCACCATCGCCATAAATTATCCGCCATCCTAAATTTCCCCCCAGAGGACGACTCAAAATTTCCAACTCTGCCAGAGTCGTTAAACTGTGCAATGCCTCACCACGAAACCCTAAACTGTTAATTTTCCACAAATCGGCACTAGAGCGAATTTTACTAGTGCTGTGGGCTGTGGCTGCTTGTTGCAAATCATCTAGGTTCATTCCACAACCATTATCTGCCACACGAATTCGCCATTGCTGTGGCCACAGAGAAATTACAATTCGCGTTGCACCTGCGTCTAGGGAATTTTCTACCAATTCCCGCACCACAGAAGCTAAAGAGTCGATTACCTCACCAGCTGTAATGAGATATACGACTTCTGTTGGTAGAGCTTGAATAGTAGATGCCATAAATTATAGTTTATAGCTTCTGGGGGCACGCTATATACGACTTATAGCAAGAATCCTTTCTCAGCAACAAAATAACCACAAATAAACACTGATAAATTATCTGTGTGCATCTGTGGTTTAATTTATAAAACATTAATTTTGCAGGATATCTATTGTGTATTACAACTTTTTCTCTCGCATCAGAAAAAATTAGTAATTGCAACATTAATTAACATTAAATCACCTTACTTTATGAATATCTTTAGGCGATTCGTTAATTAGTATCTCTCATGGACAAAATTTTCGGTGGTTCAGGTTTGAGCAAACCGTTCAACAGTGATGCAGGACGTTGACTGTAAGGCCAAGCAAAAGCATGACGGAAAGCTGCATCTTGACAAGCTTGTAGTTGTTCAAAACTAATAATGTTGTAAGTCAAGAGATTCTCATACTCAAACGGTAGACGCACATTGTGCAATCCAGCATTATCAGTACAGATAGCGATATCAACTCCAGCATCAAGACAACGGTCAAAAACTAATTTGAGTTGACGTATATCTTGCAAGGTTCCAGTTTTTAAGTAAGTTGTTGGGCAAACCTCCAAACATTGTCCGCGTCTAGCCACATCATTAAGTAACTCTGGATATAGTAGGGGAATTTGAATGCCGTGACCAATCCGCATCAAATATGGTAACAGTTCTGGATAACAACCAGCGGTGGTTTCATATAGATGTCCCGTGGTGTTAACACCCTGCGATCGCGCATAATCATATAAGCTAATCCATTCTTCTAAGCGATCGGCGTAATAACTATCACCTCCTGCTACATCTACTGCACAGACATACTGTTTATTTTGCGCCGCCAAATCCACAATCGCCTTGTTCACCTCATAAGGTAGGCGTGTGTGCATACAGAGAATTTGGCTAGTAACAATCGGATATTCGGGCTGGTGGCTGGCAAGTCCTACGACTCGGACAATTTCTGCCATCTTGTCAATTCTTTCGGATTGACTCAGATATTCAGGTGTCCGCAAATAAGGAGTGTAGCGCAGTTCCAGGTAAGCCAAATTTTCAAATATGTAAGCACCCCGCACCAAGCGATAGATAAAGTAAGGCAAAGTCTCCACAGTTTGCACGCTTTCTACCAAGGTGTGTAATTCTAGATACTCATCTAGAGTGTTACGTGGGCGGGTATAAAAATCTTCAAAATCTGAATAGTCAGCAAAGCGGGAAATTAACTCCGAAGAATGTCGCTCGAAATATCGCCATAAAACTCGTGGTACGACCGAGCCGCCTAGATGTCTATGTAATTCAGCGTATAAAGCCATAGTGGTATTTTTAGGTAAAAATTTCAATGATTGTAACAAAAACATCGCGAGAAAAATCTGTCATCAAAAAAAATTAGCTCCAACTACTTTAGAGTAGAGGTTTCCCTCCATCTGAATTTCAACAAATACTCCGACCGAGAAACTGGGCAAACGATTTGGTGGCTTGGAATTAGATAGGGTTGAGAGCAACAGATAAATTACAGATAAATTTCTGTCTCCTACCTTTTGCACTAGTATTTGCAGTATGAATAAACTTGACATTACCAAGATTAAATTGATAGCATTAATATCCTTAATTTTTGTGCTACACTAAAAGAACATTGCTATTGTCAAACGAGTCAGATATAGCAATATATTTTTCCTTTAACAAAGCAAATTCCTGGCAAGGTTGGTATTAATTGAAAATTCAAGCGTTGGAAGTCAAGGCTGGCGATCGGATTATTGCTTACTGCAACAATAAAATGCAAACCTGCAAGGTAAAACGCATTTTAGATCCAGGTCAAGCTAATATTACACTATCAGTATTTACCTCTGAGAATTATCGCGGTTGCTCAGTTTCATCTATAGTCCGCTTCCAAAGCAACGCTTTAGTTGATTTGGTAAGTTAAAAATCAAGTAAATATTCAATCTCAAAAATATTCCTAGCTATTGTCCAGCCTCCAACTGGACAAAATTTTTGTTAAAGGTGTGATGCCTACGCACATACAAATCTGTTAATTATGGCTGGATGATTTTCGCAACCTTACACTACCTAGTGGCTTGTCCCATTAAATATAATGAGTTTATACTAAGCACTTCAGTACTTAAAAATCCAGGACTAAATAAAGTCTTTACTACAAACTCATTCACCCATCATAACTAATAGGACAGACCACTAGCATAGAGAACAGTAATTGATAAAATTCTGAGATAAAAATCTAATTTATGGCTTTTGTTAATTCTTTTTCACATCACGAGCCATGTTTAGGTAGTAGTCGTCAAGTTTGGCATTAGAACGACGGCGGTTAGTGGCAGGAATTTTAGCAATGTTATCCCGATTCGTTTCAATTGGCTGTTTAGCTGAGGCTTGTTTTAGGTCTTGCGCCCCATCGGATTCCAAGAAATAACCAGACTGAGAGAATCCGAAAAGCTTGCCAAAAAAACCAAATAAATTTCCGAAAAAATTAGAAATACTTTGGAATAAAACACCAAATAAGCCTTCAATACGAAGGAACAAGTTCCGAATAATTTGGGTTAGACGAAGCATAACAGCACCTTTAATGATTGCCTATTACCATTGTGACTCAATTCGGATTCGGGAATTGCTGATATGGCAAAAATCTACCAGTAGGTAGGTATAGCTCAACTAGGAATTACTCTTGATATGGCAATTTCCGATCGCTGTGTCCGATCAATTCCCACAACCCCTACTTTTCCTGAACCAGCAAAACCGACTTCACAGGACGCTTGATAGAATTTCCCTCCAAATCAACCTTTCCGTAAAAGGTTTTCCCGTTGTAATAAAGCGAAGACGAACTTCCACCATCCAGATTCATCGCTTGATTGGCACCAAGAGTTTTCATCAAGTCAGCTAATACTGGCAAAGATATTCCAGAGTTTGCCGAAGCTGAGGGTTTTTGAGCCACCATAACTAAAGTAACGCTGCCATCACGGGTGATACCTACAGCAGTTCTGGCATTGGGTTGATTGCTGCCAAGGGCATCTCGTTTATTAGCGTTGTCCACAAAACCCTCTTTTTCCAAGGTGAGTTCCGGTAATAGGCGGGGACCAGCACCTATAGCATCAACTAACTGACAACCTGCTGGTGGTGACTGACTGTGTAAGGCAATGGAATAGCGGGTAGTTTGCCCACATGAGTAGCGACGGAATTCTGTGCGATTGAATATTTGACCCAAATAAGATTTTAAGTTGGGATTGTTCACCAGGCGCTCGTTTTCCTTGGGATCGGCTATCAACTTTCCTTGTCGGACAACATAAGATGTAGTTTTTTGGTTGGCTGGGTCAAAAAAGCCTGCATTCAAAATAGCTACGGCTTGATACTTTTGGGCAAATTCCTCTACAGTGGCTACCTTCTGTGATAGTGCAGGAGTCACCAAAAATTTGCTATTAGCTGGAATCAACACGATGTGAGCGATGCTTTGGGGCAAAGTGCGCTCTAAGTAGCGGATAGTTTTTGGTGGTGAAGCCGCAATAGTAGGTATTGAAGGTGTTGAAAAACGCAAATTCAACCACAACACCATTGCCAAACTAATTAATATCAAAGCCAGTAGTTTGATTTTTCTCACATTTAAACTCACTTGCGGTTAGATCAAAAAAGTTGATTTAATTAAAATACTTTAAGCGGAAAAATAAGCAATTAACTTTAATTATTCCCGGTTTGCCCATTTTTTAGGGATTTAAGAAAAGTAGATAGTCAAAAGTATACCGAAGGGCATATTCCCAAAAAGACTCAATTAGGTATATGTTCGCAATGATGGCTACTGAACCCATAATTACAAACGAAGGAGTCGATGATATACCTATACTTCTAACTCAAATAGAGCGTATAGACGTACAACCACTAATCGATAAACACTTTTCGACACACGGAAATTGGCAAGGTAATTTTCAAAAAGTTAAGAGACAATATCTTGCTAGACCATCTCAACCAGTGTTGACTCGATTTATGCCGCATTTATGCAACGCTTAAAATCGCTTTTTACGCCAATCTAACTTTAAAATAACTAAATTATCTAGATTCAACAGAATATGAGTAGAGTTATCTTCACACAACATCAAGGAATAAAATATGTGCGCTATTGAATTGTAAATTAGGAAATCGGTATCTTGCAATTGTCTACAAAGGTATCTGCGGCTTTGATAGTTGCTTAAGTTCGGATGAATTGAAATTGTTACTGCTTATGCGTCCTCGTCAAAAAATTATCGAGATGTTCTCAACCTTCGTTGAGTTGGAAGGAGACAGATTCAGCAAATGGTTGATTGATATCAAACTGCATCGAAATATTCAAAATTGCTTGGAGTCTTCACCATTCGTCCCTAACTCAGAAAATTTTTGGGCGTTACATTGGTACAAGTGCTGGCGAGAGCAATCTAATAGCCTTGCTAGAATGCATTTATCTGCTTATTTACAGGAACCAAATTATTGGGCTGCTAAAAAAACAATTGCCAAGTTTACAAATAGTCAACATAGCCTCGCAGATTATTTTCAAATGGCAAATGCTGAAATTGAAACAATTCTCAAAAATTTTAATCTAGAAAAATGCTCTAGCTTAAAAACCTATGCTACTATGGCAGTCCCCAGTCGGCTAAAAGATATTTTACGCCAACGCAAGGAAGCTGATATTTGCACAAATTGGGCATTGTTACGCAAAGTAAGCAAAAAGCAGTTATTAGAAGCTCTTGCTCAAGCTGGATTATCACCGATTCTAATTGCCCAATATCGACTCGCCTGGACTTGTTTTAAAGAACTGTATGTTCAAAACCAACCAGGTGGCACAAAGTCACTACCAGAACCAGACCCTCAACTTTGGGAAGCTATTGTCAACCTCTACAACCGCGATCGCCAAAATCAGTTAACTCAACCTACTCCAGAATCCACGAGAGAGAAAATTGAACAGTGGCTAACCCAGGCAGCTATCTACGTGCGTGGTTATCTGTATCCACCTGTTAGTTCTTTAAATTTAGCAACATCAGAAGATGACTCCACAACAACTTTTGATTTGCCAGATCCATCCTCTGACTCATTAATTGCAGAGATGATAGCCCAAGAGGATGCCCAAAACCAACAAAATCAACAATCTCAGATTGAAGGTGTTTTGTTAAAAAAATTACAAACTCTTGAGGTAAAAACTCAGGAAATACTTAAACTTTACTACCAACAGGGGTTAACTCAGCCACAGATTGTAGAACACCTACAAATTAGTCAGCCTACTGTTTCTCGCCGACTGCTCAAAGCCAGAGAATCAATGCTTTCAGCATTGATCCAATGGAGTCAAGATAGGCTTAATATTTCTGTAACTTCCAACCTAGTTAATGATATGAGTACCGCTTTGGAAGAATGGTTGAAAGTTAAGTATGGGGAATATCGCTGAGATTATGAAGGATGAGGTAGTAAAAATGACTTCCGCTTTTACAGAACCGCAAGAACTATTGTTAGAAATATCACCATCGTTACAGACAAGTTCTTGGCAAGAAAGCCAAATGTACGCCACACCTAGCAGTCGCTGGCGTGCTTACATGAATCAAATTTGCCTTCATGGGTTTTTGAATTGGGTAAAAGCTGAATATCTTCCAGAAGCAAGTATCTGGCACAGTTCCCCTGGTATTCCTGCTTTTTGGGAATTTGTCAATGGCACAGCAATTTTGTTAAAGGAAAAGCGAGTCGTTTTAATTCCTAGTGAGGCAATTGATGATAGCGAGTTAGAAGTTCCTCAAGAATGGGTAGACATTCCTAGTTGGGCAGCAGACTATTATTTAGCAGTGCAAGTCACACCAGATGGCGAGTGGTTAAGAATTTGGGGCTACATAACCCATCAAAAACTTAAATCACTAGCAGACTATGACCAAGTAGATAGGACTTATTGTATAGATGCACGGCACTTAATTAAAGACCTTAATGCTTTTTGGATGACCTACCAATTTTGTGGAACAGAGGAGATGAAAGCTGCGATCGCTCCACTACCAGAATTATCGACTGTTCAAGCAGAAAATCTTGTGCAACGGTTAGGTAATCCCTCTGTAACATTTCCTAGACTTGCAGTGCCATTTACAACCTGGGGAGTGCTACTAGAGAATGAGCAGTGGCGGCAGCGTTTGTACCAAGAAAGGCTGCAATCTCTACAACAGGCTGCGCCTACGCAATTTTCACAAGTACAAGTGAATCTCAGTCGTTGGCTGGAGGAGATTTACGATGCTTCTTGGCAAGCTATAGAGACTTTTTTTGAGCCAAACTCCAGTAGCCTAGCTTTTAATTTCCGCACTTCTTCCGGGTTAAATGCTACCGCTATCAAACGCGCCAAACTGATTGACTGGGGAATAGAAATAGAGGCTCAAAAAGTTGTTTTATTAGTTGCCTTAATACCAGAAGCTAACCAACAATTTAGGATTCGCGTGCAGCTACATCCAGCTTGTAATCAACCTTCCCTACCTGCTAATATCAAGCTAGTTTTACTTTCCGATCGAAGGGAAATACTTCAACAAGTACAAGCAAGAACTCAAGATATTTATGTGCAGTTGAAACTCTTTGATGGGGAAATGGGAGAATGTTTCAGCATCCAGATCGATCTGAATAATTATCAAATAACAGAAAACTTCATAATTTAGTTATTAGGAGCCAGAAGTGTTAATAAGAGCAACTCATTATCAATAAATAGTTAAATAATCGCATTAAGCGTAGCTTCTTGACTTAGTACTAAGTTTCGATTCTTACTGTTCTATACCCAGATGAGAAAGAACTGCACTTTTATTTGGTATTTTTGCATAAGTAGAATGCTTCCTGTTGATTAGTCATTAGTTAATCACGAATGGCAAAGTCTACCTAACTTATGAGTAAGCTAGTTGTCTTCAGCTTCTTGGGAGGAGATTTAAATCAAGGATTTCCTGTTGTCACAGCTCAACTTTGGTGTGATAACCAATTTGTACCCGTGAAATTAACAGGGAGTCTACCACCAGCCCCAGAACTAAGCGAACTCTACCGCAGATGGCAGTTACTCTACGCAGCAGTTCATCAACGCCTGGATCGTAACAATCAACGGATAAAAGTACATTCACAAGACATAACCAATATTTCTATTAATGACTTCGATGAAGTGTGTCAACAGCTACAAGCAAATATCAATGCTTGGTTGAAATTTGAGTCATTTCAGAATATTGAACGGCAGTTGCGAACTCTACTTAGTCGTCATGATGAAATTAGAGTAATTATTGAAACAAATATAGTTCTAGTGCATCGCTTGCCTTGGCATCTATGGAATTTTTTTGAAGATTACCCGAAAGCGGAATTAGCTTTGAGCAATCATGAGTATGAATCTCCTCAGCTATTACAAAAATCTCCAACAGGTAAAGTCAAAATTTTAGCAATTCTAGGCAATAGGGTTGGTATTGATATTAAAAAAGACGCCTCTTTGTTACAAGGTTTAACAGATGCCAAAACTACCTTTCTTATAGAACCAACACGGCAAACACTTGATGAGTATTTATGGAATCAGGATTGGGATATTCTATTTTTTGCTGGACATAGCACTAGTCTTGCTGACGGAGAAATTGGGGAAATTTGTATCAATCAAACAGAAAGCTTAACAATTTTGCAGTTAAAAAATGGACTTAAGGCAGCAATTAGACACGGTTTGAAACTGGCAATTTTCAATTCTTGTGACGGAATTGGTTTAGGACGAAATTTAGCTGATTTAAACATTCCCCAAATGATTGTAATGCGGGAAGGAGTGCCAGATTTAATCGCACAGGAATTTTTAAAAAACTTCCTTACTGCCTTTGCAGATAGCAAACCATTTTACTTGGCTGTGCGAGAAGCGCGAGAAAGACTTCAAGGACTGGAAAATGAATTTCCTTGTGCCAGTTGGTTGCCAGTTATCTGTCAAAATCCTATAACTGTTCCTACTACGTGGCAAGAACTGCGTGGCAATTTTGATAATACTAAATTTGTGGGTAAAGTTTCGAAAAAAGGTAAAATTGCGACATCAAAATCTAAATTTTGGAATGTACTACTTAGTACTTTTCTGGTGGCTGTTTCAACGGTAGGTTTGAGATACTTGGGAGTCTTTGAGAAAATCGAACTGCAAACTTTCGATCGAATGCTACGGCTGGGACTCAAGGAAGATCCAGATCCAAGGTTGATAATTGTAGAAATTACTGAAAAAGATATTCAATCACGACAAGACATGACCAAAGGACTAAAATCTATTTCGGATAGTACGTTAGCTAAATTGCTCAACAAATTACAAAAGTATCAACCGCGAGTTGTTGGACTGGATATTTATAGAGACTTCGCTGACCCCCCAAACAAATCAAATCTAATACAACTTCCGACTGAACTTAATAAAGAGAACGTTGTTGTTGTCTGCAAAAGCCGCGATAGTAAATACGATCCCCAAGGTGTTAAACCTCCGAAAGACGTACCTGTAGAACGTCAGGGTTTTACTGATGCAATTAAAGACCCAGATGGTATCGTCCGTCGGCAAATTTTGATGATGGCACAAGAGCCTTCTTCGACTTGTACAACGCCTTATTCGCTCTCGTTGCAATTAGCTACTCGTTACTTATCTTATGAAAATATTAAACCTAAATTCAATGAAGATTATGTACAGTTTGGCTCTAAAGTATTTAAACGCTTAAAACCTAGTCGCAGTGGTGCCTATCAACAAGGAGTTGATTTAGGCGGAAATCAAATACTTGTCAATTACCGTAATACAGATTATCAGAGAGTTTCCCTTGATGATGTATTGAGTAATAAATTCGATCGTAAATCATTTAAAGATAAGGTAGTTATCGTTGGAGTGACAGCTAATACAGTCAGCGATACTTGGTCAACTCCCTACAGTACTGCACAACAAGATTACCAAGAAATATCAGGGGTATTTATACAAGCACAAATGGTTAGCCAAGTTTTGAGTGCAGTTTTAGACAAACGTCCAATTCTTTGGGTTTTGCCTTACTGGGGCGATATTCTTTGGATATGGGGTTGGTCTGTAGCTGGGAGTCTGATTATTTGGTGGGTGCGATCGCTCTTAGATAAGAGATGCGCTATCTTTGTGACAGTTGTTATATTATATGGAGTTTGTGCGATCGCTCTTTTAAAACAAGGGCTATGGTTGCCATTTATTCCTTCTGCCTTTGCCGTGGTTGCAAGCGGTGTTGTTGTAGTGTTGATTCAACGCCGTCAGGAATTTTTCACGATTTCACAACCCTTAGTTGAATAAAATTTTCCTTTATAACTGAAAAATAACGTCAATTTGGCGATTGACGATCTCAAAAATCTGTCATTAACCTCGCCTTGCGAAGCACAAATTGTAGTACAGTTTCTTCACGGGTAATAATATCAGCTCTGCCATCCATACCCAATTGAATTTGACATTTTTTTGTACTGCGACCTAAAGCAAGGTTCTCTGGTTCAATTGTGACTTCGTAAAAAGCACCTACAGCAGTTGCTTTTGGAATAGAGTTCGTATCAGCATCAGCATCGTTTTTTTGCGACCTAACAGCATCCGGGGAAATCACTTTGACAAAGCCATTGAGAGTACCGTAATCAGGATAAGGACAAGCACTAACTCGCATTTGCACCTTTTGACCGACTTTTATCTTACCTTTTTCCTGAGAACCGACAGCTGCTTTGATAACTAAAGGTGCATGACTGGGAACTATTTGGACAACTTCCTCCCCAGCCCGGAGCGTTTGACCGGGGTTTCTCAAATTTAGCTTGGAAATAATCCCGTCTGCTGTAGCAGTAATAGTAGTTTGCTTCAGGTCAATTTCAGCTTGCTTGAATTCGCTAGTATCGCGCTCTAATTGTTTTTCCGTTTCAATTTTCTGCTTGAGAAGCACTTGAAGTTCTCTTTCTAACGATGCTTTATTCACTTCCCCAGAGGCTTTTTCTTGATCAATGCGTTCAGTCGCCATTGCTACCTCTGCATTGCTGGGATTGAGAACTGCTTGAGCGCGATCGCGTTTAGCAATAGCCCCATTAACAGCTTGTTTTAGCCGTTCATTTGTTTTTTCTTGGGCCTTATAAGTGGCTTTTTGTGCTTGTACAGCTTGTTGTTGCTGTTTCACAGCCAACTGTACTTCTTCTAGTTGGTCGCGGGATAATGCTCCCTGTTTGGCGGCACTTTCATATCGGTTCTGCTTTGATGTCGCGGCTCCTAAAGCCGCCTCAGTCGCGTGGAGATTAGCTAGTGCTGATTGTAACTGTGCTTGCCCTGCATATAATTCTTCTTGGGCCATTTTGACGTTGGCTGATGCTTCTTGAAGTTCAGTGATACTGGTAATTTTTTTGTCTTGATGATCGCGATCGCGTCCCTGCAATTCCGCTTTAGCAGAGGCGATAGTTCGATTAGTGCGATCGCTTTCAGCTCGAATTTGACTATCTATTGCATTTATTTGCGGAACAGTTTGAATTAGTTGTAACCTAGCTTGTTGAATATTGGTTTGCAACTGGTTTTTTTTGGTTTGCAGTCGAGAATCATCAATAGTGGCAATTTTATCTCCTTTTTGCAGTTTTTGATTTTCTTTAACGTAAATCTGCATTACTTGTCCTTCAGTCGCCGCCTGCACAATTGGCAATTCACCCGCAGGACGGACAACCGCTTGCCCAATCACCGTAACTTTATATTTAGCAACCGCAGCCACAGGAACGGCTAACGCCAAGGCAAACACGATAAATAGTCCGCCAAATGTAGTCCAACGACTAATTGGTGGGAGAAACTCATTGTCTTGAACTAAGGGTAAAAAATTTGTTTGAGACTTACTAATCATAAATTATAAATATCTGTAAAATGTCTAATAAACATTAACTAATTTCGCAAAATTAAAGAAGATTTCAATCCATTACCATTATTAGAAGAATAAATTTCATCAAGAAAGCTTAAATGCTCTCCTGGGATATGACGTAATTCTTCTGGAGTCCCTTGAATTTTTAAGCGCCCATCTTCAAGCAATACAATCCAATCAGCCCGTTTGATAACTTGAGGACGATGGCTAATCATAATTGTAGTTTTACCTTGACGGTGATTAAGTAATCTATCCAAAACTTGGGTTTCACTTACTGGGTCAAGAGCGCCTGTAGATTCATCTAGAATTAATACAGATGGGTCAATCACAATTGCTCTAGCTATAGCTAATCTCTGCCTTTGTCCGCCAGAAATATTTGCACCAAATTCGCCTAAAACAGTTTGATATTTATCGGGTAATTTGCTAATAAATTCATCTGCACCAGCAATTTGGCAAGCAAGGACTATCTCTTCAAAATTAATGTTGGGATAACTGAAGCAAAAATTTTCCACAATCGAACGACTCCAAAAATGAGGTTCTTGAGGAACTAATACGACTTGCTGCTGCAAACATTCTAAAGATAAATCTTGCTGGTTGTATATGCCATAACGAATGTTACCAGATTTGACTTGATATAAACCAGTAATTAATTTGCCAAGAGAGCTTTTACCACAGCCCGATTGACCGATTAAGGCTATTACTTTACCACCAGGAATAGTTAAAGAAAAGTTTTCTAACAGGTCAGTTCTACCAGCATGGTGAAAGTTAACTTGAGAACAACTAATATCTGCATTGCCAGGAATTTCTGCCCAAGGTTTTTTAAAGTCATTTTCATCTTCTGGGGTAGAATCTATCACTTCTGTCAAGCGTTGAACGACAATTTGAGCAGTGATAAATTCATCAATTAGCCCGACTGCTGACTCTAAAAAGCCAAGAAAGCTACCACTCATACCACTGTACGCCAGCAGTTGACCGATGGATAATGTCTGATTAATCACCAAGCTAGAACCTAACCAGAGTATGCTAATACTCGTCATTTTGGAAAGAATACTAGTGACTGTGCCGCTGTAAAGCTCCAACTTCATCGTAGTCCAGTCTAAGTTAGCAAGGCGACCAAAATTTGTCTGATATTCTTGCCAAGCTTGCTCTGTAGCTTGGGTGGTTTTGAGGACTTGAACACCGCGAAAGGTTTCGACTAAAAAGCCTTGATTTTCTGTACCTTTAACGATCAGGCTGCGGGTTTTTTGGCGCAAGGCGGGAAGAAAAAGCAGGTTAACAAAAGTGACGATCGCAAAGGCGGCGAGGGAAGCTAAAGTCAGTTGCCAACTATAGAAGAGCATGAAACCCAAGGAAACCAGAGCCACAAAAAATTCACTGGGTAAACCAAGGACAATTTGGGAAACTAGATTATTGATGGTATGAACATCTGCAATCCGGCTAACGACTTCCCCACTGCGACGTGCTTCAAAATATGATAGGGGTAAGCGCAACAGTTTTCGGCCGTATTCTAGAATTAGTCCGTATTGCAACCGTTGAGCAAAATGACCAATCAGGTGAGACTGTACCAAACCAATGGCACTTTGAATTAGGTTCATGGCAATGACGCCAATTGCCACCGTTGTTAGCAGTTGGGTATCTCCCCGCACTAGCACGTCATCGGTGAGGAGTTGCATCATTAAAGGGGAAGCCAGGGACAACAGCCCGATCGCGAAGTTGATGGCGATCGCCTGAACCAAAAGATTGCGATAGGGCATAACGCGGGCAATAAAGCGCCCAAAGCCGCCAATTTTATCTTCTAGTTGCTCATAGAAGCGGCTATCGTCTGGCATCAGCAGCAGCATCACACCATCACTCCAACCCGCGATTAACTCCTGGGAGGTGAGGTACAAGATGCCGAAGGCAGGGTCAGAGACGACATATTTTTTCCCCTTTTTCCCGTACAATACTACCCAGTGGTAGCCTTTCCAGTGAACGATCGCTGGTAAGGGGACTTCATTTAATTTCTCAAGCAGTTCTGGGGTAGCTTGAACTTGACGGGCATTGAATCCCAGTGTTTCTGCTCCCCGCCTTAAACCTAATAGTGTAGTTCCTCGCGTTCCCGTGCCTACTGCTTCTCGCACGCGATTGAGGGCAAAGGTGCGTCCGTAGTATTTGGCGATCGTGGCTAGGCTTGCTGCACCACAATCTTCTTCACTGTGTTGCAATATGCTGTGGTATTTCATTGTTTAAAAGATCAGTACCAGCGGCAGTTAACAGTAACAGCCGCAGTTAACAAGGGGTGGACGAGTCCATTTCCTACCTAATAACTGTTAACACCGTTTACCTTTATTTGTGCTATCTTGATATGAATGAAAAAGTAGGAGCGAAAACCACCTCGCCCCTACGAACTGGAAGAGAAGAATGTTACTCAGCTAAAAGCTTATGTGAGAGCATTCTTTTCTCTTTGAGGTTTTGAAGGATTCGAGTACACGGTATGAAATAGACTAGAGCTGATTATGCAGGTTTGACAGACGCGATGTCGTTGTTAAAAGGACCAGTGAAGTTACCTTTTGTACCTGCTTTCAGACGCCTTGATTTACCTGTGAAATTCTCACCAGTGTAGGCAATCCAATCTCTTGTACCCGTCACCTCGTACCAAGTTGCTTTATTGTTAAAGCTCCCTAAACTGCGTCGTGCGTTTGCGATATTATTTAGCCGCCTTCCTTCACCATCCTTCTTGTCGGAAAAGTCTAAAGCACCACCACTAATAGTTGCAGCGGCTTCATGGGAAAGGTCTTGCACAGCTTCGATGCTGTAGAGGTCTTTGATTTGCTTGTTGTTCATATCTACTCCGTAGTTGTTGATGTTAGACATTGTTCTTCCCCTGAGTTTTAGATTGGGGTTTGAACTGAAGGTAAGCTTGTTTTCTTCCTTCTGATTGTTAATTGGTAGTAGTGAAATAAGTTTATTCACGGCTGGGAATCAGAGGTTTTTTCGCTTTACCTTCTAATTCTTAATTGGTAGCAGTGAGATAAGTTTATTCACCAAGGCAAACGCACGTAATTTGTTAAACCCTTATTACATAAAGATATTGATGAAAAAATTACCTCAATTATCAAACGCTCAAGCTCCTGCTATGAAAGGATTCTTATACTTAGATGCGAGGTGCTTTTTCTCTAGTTTATTCACTTGATTCAGCAGTGCCAATTTGCTAATATCTCTGTTGTACATAAATTGATTCTCCTGACACTTACACAACAATGCCTTTGACGTGATATAGACGATTAAGTAATATAAAGTTCGGATGGTGGATACTAAAAAATCCTACTCTACTTGCGGCATCTCTGTTGCAAATTAGAGAGGGTATGAGGGAAGTTTTAACAGAGGCATGAAATAGAAAAATAGCCTCAAAAATGGATGAATACTCTGAGGCTATTTTTCTATCTAAGCAAAGTTACTAAAACGGATACACAGAAGTCAAATCTATGATATGCGTTTGAGAGAGCTAATTGAATCATTTACTGAATTAGCAACTCTACGGTATCGTCCTGGCCCCAAAGTTATAGATGGACCTCTAAAGTTTGGATTTTTATAAAACCTCCATCTTTGATTCCCTGTAATAACAATAGATGAGGTTGCGTCGTTGAAATTGTTATTAGCTAGGTTGGCATCACTGCGAGAAAACGTTATACCCCCTCCCTGAAAGTTAGCACCCCGGAATAACTGTGCATTACCTCCACTACAAGTAGCAGCAACTTCATCGTTAAGTTCCTTCACTGCGCTGAAGCTCAATTCTGTTAAAGTTATCTTGTTCATATCTACTCCGTAGTTGTTGATGTTAGACATTAGACATCTCCGAATTTTCAAGTTTGAACTTGAACTGAAGGCGATTGCTGGTTTGGCTTTGCCTTCTGATTCTTAATTGGTAGCAGTGACAGGATTCTATTCACTGTTGAGAGCCAGAAGTTTTTTAGCTTTGCCTTCTGATTCTTAATTGGTAGCAGTGACAGGATTCTATTCACTGTTGAGAATCAGAAGTTTTTTAGCTTTGCCTTCTGATTTTTAATTGGTAGCAGTAACAAGATTTTATTCACCAGGGTAAACGCACATAATTTGTGAAACCCTTGTGGAAGTATATTTATGAAAAAATTGCTTCAATTATCAAACGCTTAAACCCCTGCTATAAAAGGATTTTTATATTTAGATGCGAGGTGCGTTTACTCTGGTTTATTCACTTGATTCAGCAGTGCCAATTTGCTAATATCCTCTGTTATGCATAAGTTGATTCTCCTGAGACTTCTAATCAAGATTGAGGCTTCCAACCTAAATTTCCTTTTCTATAGGAGAGTGCAATGTCTTTTAAAACTGCGCCAAACTGGTTACAAGGTCTAGGAATTGCCATTGTCAGTGCAGTTACCTTATATGCAAATATCTCAGTTGCCCAAATCACCCCAGACGGCACTCTGCCAAATAATTCCAATGTGAAATTAGAGGGCAATACCAGGATTATTGAGGGTGGAACCATAAGAGGGGGTAATCTGTTCCACAGCTTTGGGGAGTTCTCTGTTCTTAATGGCAGTACTGCTTTGTTCAATAATTCACTGGATATTCAGAACATCCTGACACGAGTAACAGGTAAGTCAATTTCTAATATAGATGGCTTAATTCGTGCTAACGGTAAAGCAAACTTATTCCTACTTAATCCCAATGGGATTATTTTTGGACAAAATGCCCGATTAGATATTGGTGGCTCATTTTCCGCAACTACAGCAAGCAGTCTCAAGTTTACTAATGGCAGTACTTTCAGTGCTACTAATCCCCAATCACCGCCGTTACTGACGGTAAATATTACACCTGGATTGCAATATGGAGCAAGTCAGCCAGGGGCGACTGTTACCAACACCGGAAATTTAGCACCTCTGCAAGACTTAACATTAGTAGCTGACAAACTTGATTTGCAGGGACAGCTAAAAGCAGGCAGAGATTTAACACTGCAAGCACAAGATACTGTGAAAGTGCGAGACAGTGTGAAGACTCCGTTTTTAGCTCAAGCAGGTGGTAATCTCACAATTGGGGGAAATCAAGGAATTGACATTTTAGCCCTTAATCATCCAACGCGGACATCATTTGTAAGTGGAAGCGATTTCAGCTTAATCAGTGATGGAATTATTTCTGGCGATGCTCGTTTTGCCAGTGGTGGAAATTTTTTGCTCAAGAGTGTATCGGGGGGACTGGCAAACTTTGTGAGCCTTTATGACCCGATTATTAGTAGCAATGGCGACGTGGATGTTGCAGCTAACTATACAGGGGCATCGTTGTTAGTTGAAAGCAAGGGTAATATTCGCTTTCAGGGTGATATAGATATTACTAGACCGGATACTAGTATCTTACCTGTTGGACAAGATACTGCAACTTTAAGCGAGAGTTCGGCGTTAATTATGCGTTCTAGGCAGAATACTCTAGCTTATGGGAGTATCAATTCTGGTTCAGTACCTGCGTTTAGTAGTGGAACTGTGCCAGAGGGAATCACGATAGATGGAAATGTGCGCTTACAGCCATTTAATGGGGCTGGTGGGTTAGTTAGCTTAACGACAGCATCCGGGGATGTGAGTACTAAAGAAATTACAACTAATGGGGGCGCGATCGCAATTAATAGTGCTGAGGCAATAAAAACCAATGGACAAAACTTGGTTACACGTAATGGCGCGAATAATGCAGGTGACATTAGCTTAAAAGCTACCAACGGCAACATTACTACTAATATATTGTTCTCTTACTCACGTTCTGATTCTGGCAATACAGCAAATGGAGGCAACATCAGCCTTGAAGCTACTAATGGCAGCATTACCACTGCTGGTTTATTCTCCTACTCATACTCTGAATCTGGCAGTACAAGAAATGGAGGTGAGATCGCCCTCTTGGCTGCCAATGACATTATCACTAGGAATTTTTCTTCTGGTTCCCGTTCCAATTCTTCTGGTAGTGCGGGAAATGGAGGGAAAATTAGCCTTAAAACAACCAATGGTACAATCCGTACCCGTGATTTAGTATCTGAGTCTTACTCTACCAATTCTGGCAGTAGGGGAAATGGAGGTGCGATCGCATTCACTACTAATGGCAACATTACCACGGGCAGTATGAACTCAGAAGTTAGGGGTACTGGCAATAGCGGAGACATTAATATAACTGCTGACTCACTCTTTTTAACTGATGCTAGACTATCAACCAGCACCTTTGGACAAGGGAATGGGGGTACAGTCAATATTACTGCCAGCGATACAGTTTCCTTGAAGAATACAACTTCGGTTATGAGTAACGTAGGAAGCACAGCCATAGGTAAGGGTGGTGACATCAACATTACCACTGGATCGCTTTCTATCCAAGGAAACAGTCTAGTGACTTCCAGTACAAATGGAAAAGGAGATGCAGGTAGCATTAATATTATTGCCCGCAATACAGTTTCCTTGAATAGATCTGCGGTTGTGAGTGACGTAAGAAGCACAGCCATAGGTAAGGGTGGTGACATCAACATTACCACTGGATCGCTTTCTATCCAAGGAAACAGTCTAGTGACTTCCAGTACAAATGGAACAGGAGATGCAGGTAGTATTAACATTATTGCCCGCAATACAGTTTCCTTGGAGGATCAGGACGTAGATCAATACTTCACTGGATTAAGTAGCGTTGCGGGAAATGGATCTGTAGGCAAAGGTGGTAACATTTATATTCAAGCTGAACATCTCTCCATAAAGAATAATGCGGCAATCAATGCAGATGTAGAACCAACCGCACAAGGAAATGGGGGAAATATCAATTTAGATATCAAAGATACCATCTTATTTACTACAGACGAGACTTACAAGAAAAAAGGGGAATTAGCCCGAATTACTTTAGGTGTGCAACCAGAGGGCATAGGTTCAGGTGGAACCCTTATAATCAAAGCAGGTTCTTTAGTACTAAGAAACAGCGGTATAATTAAAGCCAGCACTCAAGGACAGGGAAACGCTGGAAATATTGAGGTTAATGCTGACGTTGTTGATATCTCAGGCAGCGTTCCCACCAGTGGCTTACCCAGTGGGTTACTCACTAGTACCAACACAGCTGGCAAGGCAGGCGACATTATTATTGATACTCAGACATTCCGAATTGCAGATGGAGCGGCTTTAAGCGCCCGCACCAAAGGGGATGGACAAGGTGGCAGTATCACGGTGAATGCCACTAAAACTTTTGAAGCAATTAATGGTGGACAATTGGTGTCCACAACTTCTGGTAAGGGACAAGCAGGCAATATCTTTGTCAATGCCACAGATCGGTTAACGATCTCTGGGACAGATATAAATTATAGCGATCGCATTGCTAAATTTCCCAACAACAATCAACTTGTTGCTAACGACATCAAAGAAGGCGCTGCCAGTGGTCTAATTGTTAATAGTACTGGGTTAGCAAATGCAGGCAACATTCAAGCCACAGCAGGCTTTATCCTTTTGGACAACCAAGGAAGAATTACGGCTGAATCTGCATCAGCAGGTAATGGTGGCAATATTACACTGAATGTTGGGAAATTACTGCTGCTGCGCCGTGGCAATAGTAGTCAAATCTCCACTACTGTCGGCACTGCAAGTGCTAGTGGCGATGGCGGTAACATCACTATCAACGCCCCTAATGGTTTCCTAATCGCTGTCCCCAGAGAAAACAGCGACATCACAGCCAATGCCTTCGAGGGCCGAGGGGGTAATATCAACATTAAAGCGCGAAACGTCCTTGGCATACGGCGCCAAGAACAACAAACCCTGCAAAGTGACATCACTGCAAGTTCTGAATTGGGAATAAATGGCAATATAGAAATCACTACACCTGATATTGATCCCACTCGCGGCTTAGTCGAACTCCCAATTAATCTAGTTGATGCTTCCAGGCAAATTTCCACCGCCTGCACACCTGGAACTCGGCAATTCCAAAACACATTTGTCGCAACAGGACGCGGTGGACTACCCATGAGTCCCACTGAACCATTACAAGATTCAAGTACTGTGTCTGCGTGGGTGAGATTAAAACCAAACGCAGAAAAGGCAAACACAACGCCTGTACCACAACCAACAGCAGTTTCAACTACTCCCATTGCTGCTACAATTCCAATTGTGGAAGCTTCTGGCTGGGTAATCGATCGCAAGGGAAACATAGAATTAGTAGCACTTCCTCAACTCAACCCCCACAGCCCTTGGCAAACACCTGCTTCCTGTCCTGTATCTCAGGGAGGTGTGAAATATGGCAAAATTTCAGATGCCAAAGCGAGTAATTAGATTTGCGATAACTCCCGTAGTCCTATTTACCCTTGCTGTTTTCCTGACTATTATCCCTAGCACATTCGCTAAACAAATCCAGACAAATTCACCAAACGGGTTTCACATCCAAACCAATAAACCCCCAGCCACAACACCACAGCAACTTCTTGAGCAAGGAGAAACACTTTACCAAGCTGGACGCTTTACCGAAGCGGTAAATGTTCTACAACAAGCTGTCCGTACCTATCAACGAGAAAGCAATAACCTCGCACAAGCCGCAGCGCTGACTAACCTCTCTCTTGTATACCAACAACTCGGCTCGTGGAAAGAAGCTTATGCAACTATTGACAATAGCTTAAATTTGCTTGGCTGGGATGAGATAAATCAAAAGTTAAATGTCAACAATCCTAAATCTGAATTGTTAGAAATTCTTGCACAAACTCTAAATATTCAGGGCGAATTGCAACTAGCAGACGGACAAACTGATGCATCTGTGAAAACATCACAACAAGCAGAGCAAATCTGGAAGAAATTAGGTGAAAATGCTGGTATAACGCGCAGCCGTGTTAACCAAGCACAAGCTCTACGAGTTGCTGGTTTTTACCGTCGTAGCTTAGATATATTGAATGAAGTATCCCAACAATTAAGTTCCCAACCTGACTCACCTGTAAAAGTAACAGCTTTGCGATCGCTTGGCAATGTCTTACAACAATTAGGCGAACTTGAGTTATCCCAGAAAAACTTACAACAAAGCTTAGAAATCGCTCAACGTCTGCAACTGCCTCTAGAAATTAGTTTGACAGAATTTAGCCTCGGTAATACTGCTAGGTCATTAAGTAATATTAAAGGTGCGATCGCTCATTATGAAAATGCTGCCAAAATTGCACCAAACCCTCTGGCCAAGGTTCAAGCTCTGATTAATCAGCTGAGTTTGCTGGTCGAAAACGAACGTATCACTGAAGCAAAGTCATTAATACCCACAATCCAATCTCAATTCCCTAATCTGCCTACCAATCAAGCTGGTATTTATGCACGGATCAATTTTGCTCAGACTTTGGCCACAATTGGTAACAAAAAAGATATTGCAGAGATTCTGGCAACTAGCGTTCAACAAGCCAAAATCATCGGCGATGAACGTGCCCAATCTTATGCACTAGGGAGCTTGGGAGAAGTTTACGAGCAGAACCAACAATTGCAAGAAGCACAAGATTTGACGCAGCAAGCGTTGTTTATGGCTCAGAAAATTGATGCCTCAGATATAGCTTATCGCTTTGAGTGGCAGTTAGGACGCTTACTCAAAGCACAGGGAAATATCCCAGCCGCCATATCTGCTTATGATGCTGCTGTAACAACTCTTCAGTCTCTTCGCAGCGATTTAGTTGGAGTTAATCGAGAGGTACAGTTCAATTTTCGCGATCGCATAGAACCTCTTTATCGGCAATCTGTAGAGTTGCTTTTACAAGAGAAAGGACAAGGAAAACCAGATTTAGATAAAGCACGTCAGCGAATGGAAGCCTTGCAAGTTGCAGAACTCGACAATTTTTTCCGAGAAGCTTGCTTGAGCAACCAATTTGTGGTTTTGGACAAAGTAGTAGACCGCGACAACCCGAATACTGCTATTTTCTACCCGATTATCCTAGATAACTATTTAGAAATTATTATCAAACTTCCCAATAAACCATTGATGCATAAGACTTCTAGAGTCAACCGTCAGCAAGTAGAGCAAGTCATTACAAAAATACGAGAAACAATAGTCGAACCCGATGCTAATCAGAAATTTAAAGCAGTTTCTCAACAACTTTATAACTGGTTAATTAAACCAGTTGAAACAGACCTTAAAAATAGTAAAGTTAATACTCTAGTCTTTATTCCAGATGGGTTGCTGCGAAATATCCCGATGTCTGCATTATATGATGGCAGAGAGTATTTAGTCCAAAAATACTCTGTAGTTATTAGCCCCGGACTGCAACTATTTACTCCCAAACCTCTAGGACAGAAAAAATTAAATGCCCTTGCTGGAGGACTATCGCAACCACCCAAAAATGAAAAGTTTGCACCACTTCCCAACGTTAAAGTTGAACTGAAATTAATTCAGGAATCAGGCGTATCGACAACTACATTATTGGATAAAAATTTTACCAGTACGACTTTAGGAAAAACTATCAACGCTCAACCTTTTAAAGTTGTTCACTTGGCAACTCACGGGCAATTTAGCTCTAAAGCAAAAGACACTTTTATCTTAGCAGCTGATGGACGTATCAATGTGAGTGAATTAGATAGTTTGCTCAAAAGTAGAGAGCAAAAATTAACAGAACCAGTTGAATTACTTGTTTTGAGTGCTTGCGAAACAGCAGCAGGAGATGACCGAGCTGCATTGGGATTAGCAGGAGTTGCCCTGCGTGCTGGTGCGCGGAGTACTTTAGCCTCCCTATGGCAAATTGGCGATAACTCTACAGCTTTATTTATTGAGGAATTTTATCACCAGTTAGTGACTGGTAAAACTACGGCAGAAGCTTTACGCTTTGCTCAATTAAAATTACTTGAAGCTCCTGAATATAACCGTCCGATGTACTGGGCACCCTACGTTATAGTTGGTAATTGGTTGTAAAAATCTAGGTTTATAGATACTTTACTGGATATGAAATTATTAACGGGTTGGTAATTTTCTTAAGGACATCGTAGCAATATTATCTAAATTGATTGATTGTAATAAGCTTTGCCAATCTTTTTCAATATATGCATCATTAGAATTAGAAATGCGTATTTGGGCTAGCATATTTAAAGCGTCAAACCAAATTCCTTTTTCAGCATAAATTATAATTTTTTGTCGAGGCTCATTTGCGGCTTCTAATTGTTGCATAACACGCTCATCCAAATTGATTCTTTTAATGTCCCCTTCTACATATACAGGAATGCTTGCTGTCTCTTGGTTACAACGTACTTTGAAATACCAGCGATATGTCTTATCTACTTCTAATGAAGCAGTACTAGGGAGAGAAATACCAATGATACTTGGCTCTGAAGGTAGAGCGATCGCATTTCTATAAACATCATTTTCGGCGCTATCCTGTAAGCTAAATTCAGCACTTGAGTTAGACAAATCCTTAGTGTAGGGGATGTAAAACCAAAACGTAGGCCGTTCTAAAGTGGTTAGTCCCTGTACAGTCCCGACAATTGAATTGTTTGTCTGTTTACCAACCTTTTGTTCCTCTTGAAATGGTACTAAAGCAGTGAGCGGGGTTGAAACCGCAGGGCAATTATCTCGACTACCCATTCCTGCTCTACGCCCAGATACAGGACTTAATGGAGCAGGTGCTTTTGGCAAAATAAAAACTGGTCGAGAAGTAGGTTGTTGAGGTACAACAGGTGTTTTAACTGGTTGTGCAGGCTGTTTATTAGTAACTGGTTGTTTAGTTTGATCTATTACTTGTGGTGAATATTGGGTAGTGCTGCTCAAAATCAGAGCAGTTGTTAAGATCCATTTCATTGACTTAACAGGTACGATTTTTGCTTGTTGCTATCGTCATCATAAAGGTTGTAGGTATATTTAGCTATCTTTTATAACTGATTCCAATTGTTGAGGCAGCGAATGTGTGTCTCTAGATGTTGAGGCAGGCAAGTAGACTGTAAATTGAGTACCTCTGCCCATTTGACTGTAAACATTGGCAAAACCACCGTGATTTTTAATGATACCCAACGCCGTAGAAAGTCCTAAACCTGTACCTTTGCCTACCTCTTTGGTGGTGAAAAATGGTTCAAAAATCCGTTGCTGGACTTCTGACGACATCCCCATACCAGTATCCGTCACCACGATCGCAATATAAGAACCCACTTTCGCATCAATATTTATCTGGGCAGAATGTTCGCCAATCACCAGATTTTCCGCCGCAATCCTGAGAATACCGCCATTGGGCATAGCGTCGCGGGCGTTGATTACCAAGTTTATCAATACCTGATGTAGTTGAGTTATGTCTCCACGAACGTACCAGAGATTTTTAGGGATATCTATCTGGCAACTAATGGATTTGGGGAATGTTTGAGCGATAATTTGCTCAATCTCTGCCATCAAAGGCTGAATTTGTACAATTGTCCGTTTGCTTTCAATACCCCGTGCAAAAGATAACACTTGTTTAAGCAAATTAGCGCCGCGTTTGACATTATTTTCTAAAGTTTGCAGTATTTGCTGACTCTGGGAATCGGGCAATTTCTTCTGCAACAGTTGAACTGACATTAAAATTGGCGATAGTATGTTGTTGAGGTCGTGAGCAATACCGCCAGCTAGAGTGCCGATACTCTCCAAACGTTGCGATCGCAGAAGTTGAGCTTCTAGTTGTTTCTGCTGAGTAATCTCAGTGTTCACACTCAAAATGGATTTGGGTTGTTCATTATCATCTCGGATCAGTGTCCACCGACTTTCAACAATAATTACTTTGCCTTCCCTTGTCAGTTGATGCAACTCACCCCGCCACTCACCTGTATTCATCACCCTTAAGTAAGCATCTTCTAGCTGTGGTGAAATCTCTTTATATAAAAGTTGTAAAACATTCTTACCCACAGCTTCCTCAGCCTTCCAGCCGTATAAACTCTGGGCACCTTTATTCCAAAATAGGATTTGGTTGTGGATATTTCGCACCAGAATTGCATCAGTTGACACATCCAATAGCGCCGCTTGTTCACGAATTTTCTGTTCTGCCTGTTTTTGCTGGGTTATATCTCGCGTCACTGCTAAATGGATGAACGTGCCATCAGATTCGTTACGTAGTGGTACGGCATGAGTTTCTATGTAGCGGCGAGTGCCTTTAAATCCCACGATTTCAAACTCCAAAGTACCCTTGTTACCTTGGCAGACACTTTCATGCAAGTCGGCAAAGGCTGCTTTGTACTCTGGCGCAACCACAGTATCAACTGGTTTACCAATCAAGATATCAGCACTTTCCACTTCCATCATTGCCACCCCTTCTGCATTAATTTCTAAAAGGGTGCCATCCCTGGTAATTAACTGGATGCATTCTGGTTCTGCATCTATCATGGCTCGTAAACGATTTTCGCTTTGGCGTAGGGCCAATTCTGTCTGCTGAAGTTGCCTGATATAACGCCACAACAAATCATACAGCAGCGCCACCAGCACCAAATCCACAATCGCAGCGATAAAAAATGTCACCATTGCCTTTTGGGAATTTGCTTGTGACTGCTGCATTTCCTGCTGTAATAAATTTTTCTCCGCTTTCAAAGAGTCGTTAATCAGTTGTTGAATCTCTTTGCCAACTTGCTTGTCATTATCAGATAAGATTTGCTGCCGAACTGCTTCTAATCCCTGGTTTCTTCTGAGGTAAATTTCTTGTTGGAGAATATTGAGTCTCTTGGTAATTTTCGGCTCTAGTAAAGCAATCCACTGCTGCTTTTGACGGTTATTAACAGTTAAATTCTTGAAAATCTGAATATTGCTATTTGTTTGTTGATCGGCTGCAAGATAAGTTTGTAAATCATCTACATCTGCTGTAATTAAGTAACTACGTTGTGCAGTTTCAGTATCTTTGAGTGTAGATTGGATACTTTCAATTTGGGTAATAACTTTATAGGAGTATGTTAGCCATTGCTGGTTGTGAATCAGCTTCACAGTGTTGCTATACGAAACTACAGCATTAGTAAATACAACTGCTAATGCTAGGACGAATATTGCTTTCAGCTTTTGGACTCGATACCATTTTTTGCTCATGCGATCGCCCCTTCTGCCGCAGATGCCCTCCATCAGTTAAGATTAAGGATTAAAAACAAATACTGAGAATATTTTAAGGATTTTGATAACACGGGTAGCAAAATACAATCTGTTATAGTTGTAAATATCTGGATTTTTAAGGATGATGATTTATACATGATACTCACAAAGAAATCCGCTAAATTTTAATATAAATTCATTTTGAGCCGTAGTATCGCCTATACAATTCGGATCGGGTAATTTGCCTATCCATAATATTTGCAGAGAAGTTGCAATGCAACGTCTCTGATTAGGAATTTTAATTAACCCCACACTATCCGTAAATCCAAAACAAAACCAGGTAATATATTTTCTCCAGACAAGCTAGTACCGCAAGGCGGAAGTCAAAAGGAGCCAGTGCGTTGGGCGGCGAGCCACTCTTGTTGCAACTGGCGTTCAAAAGTTAAAAAGCTTAGAAGACAGGCTTTTGAACGATTTGAAATAGTTGCTTTATTTACGCCGTGCTGTACTAGTGGGAGACTCCAATACTTCTTTTGGTTGTCCTTGTGTATATTTCGACGCGACGTGTTTTTTGATCGATAATTAGCTTGACATGATTCAAGCAATGTGTTAATAATAATAGTTTGTGGAAACTTTACTTCTTAATATAAGCTCTTGGCTAACGTCATTGTCATAGGTGCCCAATGGGGCGATGAAGGAAAAGGTAAAATAACTGACTTACTCAGCCGTTCCGCAGATGTTGTGGTGCGTTACCAAGGGGGTGTCAATGCTGGACACACGATTGTAGTTAAAGGTCAGACCTTTAAACTACACTTGATTCCCTCTGGGATTTTGTATCCAAATACCGATTGCATTATCGGCTGTGGAACAGTCATCGATCCACAGATTTTGATCGCAGAACTCGACCAACTAAAAGAGTTAAATATTTCCACTGACCACCTGCTGATATCTGAGACAGCCCACGTAACAATGCCTTATCATCGATTGATTGACCAGGCATCTGAAGAACGACGGGGAAGCCATAAGATCGGCACAACAGGTCGGGGCATTGGGCCGACTTATGCTGACAAATCTGAACGTACAGGTATTCGGGTTTTAGACTTGATGGACCCTGATGGGCTGCGCGAGCAGCTGGAGTGGACGATTAATTATAAAAACGTCATTTTAGAAAAGCTTTACAACTTGCCGCCTCTAGATCCACAAGAGGTGATTGAGCAGTATTTGGGGTATGCAGAACGCTTGCGGCCTCACGTTGTTGATACATCGTTGAAAATATCCGATGCGATTCAACGACGGCGTAATATTTTGTTTGAAGGCGCACAAGGTACGCTCCTAGACTTAGATCACGGAACTTATCCTTATGTTACCTCCTCTAACCCTGTCGCGGGTGGAGCTTGTGTTGGTACTGGGGTAGGGCCGACAATGATTGACCGGGTAATTGGGGTGTCAAAAGCCTATACAACCCGTGTCGGAGAGGGGCCATTTCCCACCGAATTAGATGGCGAGTTGGGAGAATTATTGTGCGATCGCGGTGCCGAATTTGGCACAACCACCGGACGCAAACGGCGCTGTGGCTGGTTTGATGCCGTCATCGGTCGCTATGCCGTGCGGATTAACGGTATGGATTGTATGGCGCTCACCAAACTGGATGTTCTTGATGAATTAGAGTCAATCCAAGTTTGTGTTGCTTATGACATAGATGGTCAACGTAGCGAACACTTCCCCACAAGTTCTCGTCTATTTGCTAGATGTCGCCCCATCTACAAAACCTTGCCAGGGTGGCAAGTGTCAACAACTCACTGCCGCACCCTAGAAGACTTGCCACAACGAGCATTGGATTATCTCAAATTCTTAGCCGAATTGATGGAAGTCCCGATCGCGATCGTCTCACTAGGAGCCAGCCGCGATCAAACCATAATCGTAGAAGACCCAATTCACGGGCCCAAACGCGCTTTATTGCACCCTGACGGGACACCTGCTACCCTACTTAGTGCGTAAATTTAGTCATTTGTCATTTGTCATTAGTCATTAGCAAATGATTAATGACAGAGGACAAAGGACAACTGACAACTGACAAAGGACAACTTTTATGGCTATTACAGTCGAATCTCAAAAACGTCCAGAAGGCAGCAAGCCAAGAGCTTTGCGCCGCGCTGGATTGATACCTGCCAATTTGTATGGTCATAAGGGTACAGAATCCATTTCTTTGACCATTGAAGCCAAAACTGTTGAGCGTTTGCTCAAAAGAGCTTCCGTCAACAACACCTTGATTGAGTTGAATATTGCTGATGCACCTTGGCGCGGTAAAACCTTGCTGCGGGAACTTCAGATCCATCCAGCCAAAGGTACGCCTTATCACCTCAGCTTTTTCGCGGTTGCTGGCCACGGTGACACCACTGTAGAAGTACGGCTGCGTTTTGTCGGAACTGCTGTTGGTGTTAAACAAGAGGGTGGCGTGTTAGACACCGTAATCTCGGAATTACAAGTGAGTTGTGCGCCAGAAAACATCCCAGATGTGATCGAAATCGATGTTTCTAATCTGCAAATTGGAGACAGCTTGAGTATTAGTGATATAGCCTTTCCTGAAGGTGTAACACCTCTAGCTGAATCAGAACGACTTGTTGTGAGCGTTTTGCCACCACAAATTAGCGCTGAAGATGCTGGGATAGAAACTGAAACTGAAGCAGCTCCTTAGGCTAGGTAAACTGTGTAATAATTTTTGATGATATCCAGGGGGGAACTCCTGGTTTTTTTGTATTTGAACCGCAGAGGCGCAGAGAGCGCAGAGGACAGAGATGACAGAAGCCACTCTTCCAGCTTTAATTCAGCAAATGTTGCAGCCGGGATTTTATCCCCATCCGGTAACAGAACCTATTCAACTAATTCAAACCCACGTTTCTTATGTGCTGTTAACTGGGGATTACGCTTATAAGCTGAAAAAACCTGTGAATTTTGGCTTTTTGGACTTTTCTACCTTAGATAAGCGGCAGCATTTTTGTCAGGAAGAGTTACGGTTAAATCAGCGGGGTGCTGGTGAATTGTATTTAGAAGTTTTGCCCATAACTCTGGTGGGAGAGCAATACCAGTTAGGGGAAACGGCCGAGGCTGTAGAATATGTGTTGAAGATGCGCCAATTTCCTCAAGAGTCGCTATTAAGCACACTTTTTGAAGCAGGTAAGTTAAATGAGACGCGTCTAGATGAGTTAGGACGGGTTGTGGCTCAATACCATGCCAAAGCACAGACGAATGATTACATTCGCACTTTTGGCGAAGTGCCAAATGTTCGGGCTGCTTTTGATGAGAATTATCAGCAAACTGAGAAGTATATTGGTGGCCCTCAGACTCAGGCGCAATTTACAGAAACCAAGCAATATACAGATAACTTTTTTGCTGAACGTCCAGAATTATTTGCTAGCAGAATTCACAACGACTATATTCGTGAATGTCACGGGGATTTACACCTAAGAAATATTGCCCTGTGGCACGATAAAATCTTATTGTTCGATTGCATTGAATTTAATGAGCCGTTTCGCTTTGTCGATGTGATGTACGATGTGGCGTTTACGGTGATGGATTTGGAAGCTCGTCAGCGTAAAGACTTAGGTAATGCATTTTTGAATGCCTATATAGAGCAAACTGGAGACTGGGAAGGCTTACAGGTGTTGCCCTTATATTTAAGTCGTCAGGCTTATGTTCGGGCGAAGGTGACATCATTTTTGCTAGACGATCCGAGTGTACCTGCGACGGTAAAGGAAGAAGCGACAAAAACCGCCGCTGATTATTACAAACAGGCTTGGGAATACACTAAACCAAACTTGGGACAACTAATTTTGATGTCGGGGTTGTCGGGTTCTGGTAAAAGTACCACAGCCAGGTCTTTAGCCCGTCAACACGGAGCGATTCACCTGCGTTCAGATGCAGTGCGGAAGCATTTAGGGGGAATTCCTTTGTGGGAACGGGGTGGCGATGATTTGTATACTCCTGAGATGACCGAGAAAACTTACACACGGCTGTTGGAATTGGGAATTATCCTGGCTAAACAAGGTTCTTCGGTGATTTTGGATGCCAAGTATGATAAACAACAGTTACGGCAAGAAGCGATCGCCCAAGCTACAAAACATCAACTTCCCCTTCAGATTATCCAATGCACAGCACCGTTGGAAGTTCTAAAAGAGCGTTTGAACAATCGCACTGGTGATATTGCTGATGCCACCGCCGATTTATTAGCCTCACAAATCAAACATGCTGAACCTTTTACTGAAGAGGAACAACCTTATGTAAAGATTTGGGATACAACTCAGCCACAACAGGCACAATTAAAATAATTCGTAATGACGCTCGCGGACTCGCTACCGCTGCGCTAACGTAATTCGTAATTCGTAATTGAGTTGAAAATTAACAATTACGAATTAGTAATTAGTAATTAGTTAAATAAGTTTTTTATTTTATGGCAGACAAAAAGAACGACCTTTTCAGTATTTCTCCCAGCTTCTTGTCTCAACTATTATTTGGGGCATTTTTAACATTTATATTAATAATGACTGGCTCCGCACCAGCCCTGAGTATCTTCTTAGGAATCATGGGCGGTTTCATCTTAAGCTGGATCACCAATGTAACTGATAATAGCCCCCAGGCTTCATCTGTCGCCTCATCTGATGGTGTCGATACAGGATTGAAATACTGGTTATTTTTCATGCTGGGCTTTGTATATTTGGGCTATCCCGCACCCACAAGTATCTTACTAGGTGGATTAGGGGCTTTAGCTGGAGGCTGGATTACTGCTTGGTGGGGAAGTAAGGAAGAAACTAGAAGTCAGTTGCAAGTTGAAGAATCAGAAGAGACGGAAGTTGAACCAACGAATGAAAGGATCAACAAACGGCAAATCAGAAAAGCCGGTCGTCGTTACCGTCGCGCTCCTGGAAGTAGTTTCAATTTCAAGTTTTGGGAAAGGTAGTAATTTGGGAATAGCGCATTGGGCATTGGGCATTGGGCATTGAAAAGAGGCAGAGGGGCGGGGGCAGGGGGGAAAAACTTACTGCAACTTCTCCTCTGCTCCCTGCTCCCCTGCTTCCATGATTCTTCCCCACTC